>DMNR01000100.1:0-15027 GCA_003452655.1 Actinomycetota bacterium
GTTCATCTCTGTGACGACCATCCCAGCGGCAGGAAACATAGCCGTCGGATTGGCCTTCCTGAATGCAGAGGCAATCGTCGGCAGTGCCGCCCAGTTGGTCATCAACCTGACAGGAATGGCAATCGCCGGGTGGGCAACTCTGGTCGTTCAGCAGTTTGTGTGGTCACGGGTAGCCGCGACACCACTACCGCGAGTCCTGCACCGACGCCAGAATCCAACGGTCTAGAGTGACCGCGTGCCTTGCTTAGTCGCGCTGTTCGCGCTTATCTCCCCCCGTCTGGCGATCTTCCTGCTGTGGTTGTTCACCGATCGGATGACGCTCGCCTTCACCTCTGGATGGCTGGGCATTTTCGGCTTCCTCTTCCTGCCGTGGACGACGCTGGCGTGGACGATCTGCTACGCCCCGATCTTTGGCGTTTCAGGCTTCGGCTACATCGTGGTTCTCTTCGGCTTCGTGCTCGATATCTCGTCATACGCGAGCAGCAAGAACCTCAACCGCAATTAGTGCACGCAGGTAGTTCGCACCCCTAGACTGCGCCACACAGCTACCGAGACGGGAAACCGATGTCGACCTCCGATACCGCACCACTGCCGGACAAGGAACCAAGCACCGAAGAGCTTGCCGACCTTCGCGCTGAGGTGAAGTTCCTGCGCGAACAGGTAGCGCAACAGGAGGTCGCAACAAAGCAGGCAGCGAACAAGCCGCCGAGCACCTGGTGGCGGACCGCGCTTTCGGTCTTCCTGATCGTAGTCGCGTGTGCCTTGGCACCTCTGTCAGTCGCCTCGGTCTGGGTCAAGGGCGAAGTCACCAACACCGAACGGTACGTCGCTACTGTCGCACCGCTTGCTTCAAACCCTGCCGTGCAAGCTGCCGTCACAACTCGCATTACGGACGAAATCTTCAAGTACATAGACGTCAATGCGATCACCACAGACCTTGTCGACACGATCTCGGCGAATCGAAATCTTGATCCCCGTAAACAGGCCGCCCTCCAAGCACTTGCTGGACCAGTCACCAGCGGCATCAAGAGCTTCACTGAAAGCTCGATCAACAAGATCGTCACATCGCAGGCATTCCAGACGGCCTGGACACAGGCGAACTACGTTGCCCACACGCAAATCGTCAATGCCCTGTCCGGGCAGGACAACGGCGCGGTCAGCGTCGCAAACAATGAGGTCACACTCGACCTTGGCGACGTGATTACTCAGGTCAAACAGCAATTGGTCGCGCAGGGATTCACTATCGCCGAGAAGATTCCGGTGGTTGACACCCAGATTGTGCTGTTCCAATCCGACAACATCGGCAAACTGCAGACCGCCTATTCGGCGCTCGACGCGCTTGGTTTCTGGCTGCCGATTCTCACTTTCGTGATCGGTATCGCGGGGGTCTTGGCGGCAAAGGGTCGTCGGCGGGCATTCATCGGTCTCGGCATCGGCGTCTTCATCAGCATGGGCATCATCGCGCTTGCGCTGAATATCGGCCGAGGCATCTATCTCAACGATTTGCCCCCGACGGTGAGCCGGGATGCTGCAGCAGCCGTGTACGACGCATTTGCTCTCTACCTGCAGGACGGGATTAGGTCCGGAGTCATTCTGGGAATCGTGCTGATTCTCGGTGGAATCTTCACCGGACCGAGCCGCCTGGCAGTTGGGGTACGCGGCCTTGCAAAGAAGGGCGCAGCGTTGTGTCAGCGCGGGCTCTACAACGTCGGCGCGACGATGAATTCGGCCCGCGCGTTCGTGGCGGCGCAGGTAACCGCAATCAGGCTGGTGGTCGTCCTGCTAGCGGTGGCCTTCGTGCTCATCCAGACCTACAAGACGCCGGATCTGATTATCTGGACCACGGTCGTCCTGCTGGTCCTTCTCTTCATCATCCAGATCTTCGCCTCGGGCGCCACAGATAAGTCCGGCGAAGATGACGCCGAGGATTCCTCCGACGATCAGGACGCACAGTCAGCCGACTCCAAAGAGACTGTTTCAGCGACGTAGCAGGGTTCCGCAGGACGCTTTCTCACGCTAAGGTCGGGTGATCTTGAGCCAACCTGAGGGAGCATGCTGTGGAGAAGACGTCATACGCACCGGGAACACCGTCCTGGATTGACCTGGGAACTCCTGATTTAGCTGGTGCAACGGCGTTCTACTCGGCACTGTTCGGGTGGGAAATCGTTGATCAGGGCCCCGAGGCCGGCGGCTACTGCATGGCGGAAATTGGTGGCAAACCTGTCGCTGGTCTCGGCAACGCGCAGCAGCCCGGGCCGCCCTACTGGACCACTTACATCACGGTCGAGAGTGCGGACGCGGCAGTCGATAAGGTCAAGTCAGCAGGTGGCCAAGTACTCGTGGAGGCTTTCGACATCTTCGATTCCGGCAGGATGGCGGTTTTCATGGACCCCACGGGTGCAGTGTTCTCCGTGTGGCAGCCTGTCAAACACATTGGGGCGGCGCTCGTCAACGAGCCCGGCACGCTGATCTGGAATGAACTCACCACCCGCGAACCCGACAAAGCTCGCGCGTTCTACACCGAGGTGTTCGGCTGGGCCGCCGAAGATGACCCAGCCGCTGGCCCGACGTACACCCAATGGACGCTCGATTCGGAGTCGATCGGCGGAATGATCGTCATGGACGATAAGTGGCCCAGCGAGGTTCCGTCGCACTGGATGGTCTACTTCAATGTGGCGAATGCGGAGCAGTCCGTCGCCCGGGTCACCGAACTCGGCGGTGCCGTCGTGGTCCCACCATTCCCAGCTGGTCCCGGGATCTGCGCGGTCGTCCAAGATCCGCAGGGCGCATCGTTTAGCTTGATCGAAGTAACTGTGCAGATGTAGCTTCCAACTCCATTTTGCGGTCAGCACTACGTTGACGGCGGACACCAGCGGCAGCGATGTTGCGGATCATCGAACCGAACACCACCCCGTGGAACGGCATGACCGAGTACCAATACAGGTGCCCAGCAAGGCCCCGCGGGTAGAAGGTCGCCCGCTGGCCGAGCACAGTCTGCCCCTCACCATCCCGCTCGACAGTGAACTCCAACCAGGCGAGTCCAGGTAGCTTCATCTCCGCTCGCAGGCGAAGTAGATGTTCTGGGACCAACTCCTCGACGCGCCAAAAATCAACCGCTTCTCCCACCATCAGGTGGTTCGGATCGCGGCGCCCTCGGCGCAGGCCAACTCCCCCAACGGCCCGGTCCATCCAGCCGCGTAGCTCCCAGGCGAGTGGGAATGAGTACCAGCCATTACGCCCGCCAATTCCTTCGACGACGGACCAGACAGCTGCAGGCGAGGCGGGAACTTCCTTCTCGCGGGTATCGGTGTAGAGGCTGCCTCCCGACCAATCGGGGTCGGTCGGGAGGGGTTCAGCTGGGGCGCCGGGAACGGACACGGATGACCAGCGTGTAGTGACTTGTGCGTCGCGCACACGCTTGAGAGCCAACTCAATCGCCGCATCGAGGGTGAGCAATCCTTCCGGTGGATCTGGAATGTACTGCTTGATGTCGTGTTCGGTGCAGATCACCTCATGCCGAAGGCTCTCGACGAGCGGGCGAGCGATACTCGCCGGAACCGGAGTGATGACGCCCACCCAGTGACTCGACAGGTTCGGGGTGAGCACCGGTACTGGGACGATCACGCGCTTGCGGAGTCCGGCGATATTCGCGTAACGCTGCATCATCTCCGAGTAGGTCAGCACGTTCGGCCCGCCGATGTCGAAGCTGCGGTTCACTTCCGGCGGCAGATCCGCTGCCCCGACGAGGTAACGCAAGACGTCGCGGATGGCGATGGGCTGGATCCGGTTATGCACCCACTTCGGGGTAACCATGGCAGGCAGGCGCTCGGTCAGATAGCGCAACATCTCAAAGCTCGCCGACCCCGAACCCAAGATCACCGCTGCCCTTAGTTCTGCAGTAGGAACAGTGCTCTCCCGCAGAATCTGGCCAACCTCGGCCCTCGATCGGAGGTGTTCGGACAGCGATTCGATGTCCCCTGGCGGCACCAGTCCCCCGAGGTAGACGATCCGCTGGACTCCATTGCGAGCCGCGCAGTCTCCAAACAGACTGGCCATCGCGCGCTCAGAGTCGGCGAACCCACCTTTGACCTGTAGCGAATGGAGGAGGAAGTACGCAACGTCGACCCCTCGCATTGCATGATCAACCGCAGTGGGGTCATGCGCGTTCCCCGCGACAACTTCAACGTCGTCGAACCATGGAGCATCTCGTAATCGCTCAGGGTGCCGCGCGAAGACGCGCACGCGCTTACCCGCCGCGAGTAGCGCTGGCACTAATCGGCCGCCGATGTACCCCGTAGGTCCAGTGACAAGGCATAGCTGGGAATCGGACATGGTGCCACCGTAACGCCAGATGGCCGCCCACCTATCCGGCGGACGGCCATCTGAGTGCGCTGTGGAGCTCGGCGCGCAGGGCTTAGACGTAGAACGCGTCCAACAATTCCTGGTTGTGTGCCTCGACAACCTTGCGCTTGACCTTCAGAGAAGGAGTCAGCTCGCCGGACTCAATCGAAAGATCACGATCGAGAATGACGAACTTCTGGATCTTCTCCCAGTGGTTAAGTCCCTCGTTCAACTTATCCACGGAGGCTTGGACGATGGCCTGAACCTCTGGGTCCTTGGACAACGACTCAAGATCAGCTGGCTTTCCATTCGCAGCAGCCCAGGCGGCGCAGCTCTCCGGATCCAGCGTGATGAGCGCACTGACGAACTTGCGGTTATTAGCATGGACCACCATATTGCTGGCGAGGCCACACAATGCCTTGAACTGACTCTCGATCGCAGACGGGGCAACGTACTTGCCGCCCGATGTCTTGAACAGGTCCTTCTTGCGGTCAGTGATCTTCAGACGGTCATATTCGTCAAACTCGCCGATGTCACCTGTCGCGAACCAGCCACCATCGAGCAACACTTCGGCCGTGGCCTCTGGATTATTGCGGTAGCCGCGCATCACTGCTGGGCTACGAACAAGGATCTCGCCGTCGTCAGCAATCATGACCTCAGTGCCTGGCTGTGGCTCGCCCACGTATCCACCGCGTCGAGTTCCTGGCCGACAGATCGTGACGATCGCCGACGTCTCCGTCAGCCCGTAGCCCTCGAGAACTGGCATACCAGCGGCAGCGAAGAACTCGGAGATGTCAGCGGACAGCGGTGCGGAGCCACTAATAAAGAAGCGAATGTTCCCGCCGAGCGCGCCCCGAATGGTGGACAACACCAATTCGTTGGCCATCTTGTACTCAGCCTTGAGCTCTTCATCAGGCTCAACGCCGTCGATCTCAGCTTGGTGATAACGCTGGCCGACAGAAACTCCCCACGCGAGACCCTGCTCCTTCTCGGGTCCGCCGGCACGAGCCATCGCGGTGATCGCTGCGTGCACCTTCTCGAAGATCCGCGGAACCGCACCCATGAACGTGGGCTTGATGACAGCGCAGTTCTCCATGATCTTCGGAACGCGGCCATCCACCGCAGTCATGAATCCCATCTCGATCTGACAGGTGAGCAGCACCGAACCGAACACGTGTGCCATCGGCAACCAGAGAAGCTGGACGTCATCAGCACTCATGACACCCAATGAGCTCAATGCCTCGCCGCAGTATCCCCAGCTTTCCTGGATGATCTCGACACCCTTGGGCTTGCCCGTCGTTCCCGAGGTGTAAATGAGCGTTGCGAGGTGGTCCGGACGTACTGCTGCCGCCCTTTCCTTGACCAAGTTCGGGTCGGCAGCCAACGCTTCCCTGCCAAGCTCACGCAGCGCATCGAGGGAGATGGAGAAGTCACCGTCACCCTCACCTTCGAACAGCACAACCTTGTGCAGTTCGGGGAGGTTGTCACGCTGTTCTAGGACCTTCGCTAGCTGGCCTTCGTTATCGGCGAAGAGAATGTGGCTGTTGGAGTCACTGAGGATGTACGCGACGTCCTCGGCACCAGTTGAGGAGTAGACGGTGGTCACCGCGCCGCCGGCGAGTGCAATTCCGAGATCCGCGAGAATCCAGTTCATTGAGGTGTCACCAGCAATTGCGACACGCTGCTCACTTTCACTGCCGAGGGCGATGAGACCGGCAGCCAGGGTCGCTGCTTCTTCACCAACTTGGCCCCAGGTCAGGGATTCCCATGCTCCATCGGCACCGGGGAACTTGAACGCTTCGCGTTCCGGCGTCTCCTCGATGCGATGAACGAGCATCGCAGTAAAAGAGTCGTGGCCCTTGGTCAGTTCTTCTCTCGCGTTGTAGATGGCAGACACGTGTGAGTACTCCTCGGGATTAGTTGGTGGCACTTGTCGCGCGCAACCGATTCATGCTGATGTTCAGAACTTAGCCGTCAGGCGGTGTGAAATGTGACTCTTAGTACGCCAATGGAGTCACGTGTCGGGTTACCGGACTCCAATCGAATCGATTGACGCGATGTGGTCAGTGCCCGACGATGATGGGGCAAGCGCGCCGTTGCGTAGCGCGAGTTCACGGTGACGTTCACGCCGGTAAAGCGCGACAGCCCCAACTCCGAACGCGACGCCACCGAGAATGCCAATGAGCGCGCCGCCAAGCATGAGGGCGATTCCCGTCAGCGCGAACCACAACACGGGCAGGGCGGCCTTTGACAGCCACATGCGCCGCTCTAGCGATTCGAATTCCTGAGGCGGCGTGGGACGCGAGAGCGTATCGATCTCGAGGTGTTCGGCGGGGTCACTGACATCTTCAACCTGGACTGCAGACTCTGAGACTGAGGTTGGTTCAGCAACCAAGACGGGCTCGCCGATACTCGCCTCGCCAGTCACTGCCTCGACCACAGCTGTGTGGTAAACCGTGGCTTCGCTGCTCGGCGTGTCAACGGCCACCGACTCTATGACGGCCACCGACTCTGCGACGGCTACCGTCGCGATAACGGCCACCGCCGGCTCAGAAACAACCGCTTCATCGACGAGAGGCGGTTCGACGAAGGAGGGTGGATCCTCGGATACCTGCGACGCGGGCGGAACCGGGGAGATGATGCGGGGCGTCGGGGGCTTGGCAGTCCGTCGCGGGCGGCGGGGCGCAGCGCCCAAGGGACGTGCCAACGGGCCATCAGCCGATGATGGTTGGGGCTTTGACGCTATCTGGCTTCGTTGCGCGGGGACCTTCGCGGTTGCTGCACGCGCAGCCGGAACCGGAACCGCGGCCGGAACCGCCGCAGGCGACTTCAGGTCGTCGGAACCGGCGGTATCGCTCGTCATCGCAGCAACTGCGTAGTAGCCACGGCGCGGTCTCACCAGGCTCCCGTCGGCAACAAGCTGTCGCAGGGCGCGAGTTAACTGACTTTCAGTTATGCCAGCTGACCCGACCGTCAGTCTCTCCCGCAGCCCGGCAAGCGACAGTTCGGAAACGTCCGCCAAAGCTGCGAGTACCGCTTGACTGGTCGATGCAGATCGATTCGTGGCAGCCTTTGACTGCCGCACCTGCGTTGCGACGTCTCCCATACCTACACCTAACCGCTAACACCGGCAGATGGCGCGCCGTGATCACAAACATTTCACCCGCAAGGCGCAACGTCTCGGTTTGCATTTCCTTCCAACAAGTGCCTCAGGATGTCAGGCTATGGCCGTGCCAGATCAGATGCATGTGCCGTCGCCGGTGGTAACGGCCGACTTGACGCCTCGCGAACCGATGAAACTGGCCCATCACCTCCCCCACCCTGTGGCATACGTGATGGCCGGAGGGGGTGCTCACGGATCCGTTCAATGGGGTCTTCTCCAAGCCCTCGCAGAGACCGACATCTCCCCGGACGTTCTGATCGGTACGTCGGCAGGCTCCTTGACCTGCTCGATCCTCGGTGAGGATCCGCTCTCGGCATTGAGTCGGCTCTCGTACGTGTGGAGCCAACTCGATATCGAGGTGTTGGTCGGAGACTCGTGGATGGCGATGCTCTCGGCTGCCAGGAAGAAGAGCCAGTCGCTTGCCGAGAACGCCTCCGAACGCGCAATGCTTGAGGACATTCTTGTCGCTCGTGACTTCTCGGAGCTTCGAATTCCAACGGCAGCGGTGGCCACGGACTTGGCGACAGGAAAGGCAACTGCATTCGACAGCGGACCGCTTATTCCAGCATTGCTCGCGTCCTCCGCGATTCCCGGAATGCTTCCGCCGGTCACCATCAACGGTCGGCGCTACGTCGACGGTCTGGCAAGCGCCAACCTGCCGGCCAGGCTCGCAGTTGAACGTGGCGCGAAGTCAATAGTCGTCCTCGACACTGGTTCTCGGGAACCGGCTCCCATCAGCACGTCGGCCACCAAAGTCGTTGCCCGCGTCAACAACATCCTGAACGCGAGACAGCGCCGAGCCCAACTCGCCTACGCAAGCTCCCACGTGCCGATTCTGGTGCTGCCAACACCACAGAACTTGGGTGCCGCGCTTGACTTCCGCGGAACGATGACTGCTGCCAGTTCGGCATATGAGCTGGCCCGCCAGTTCCTCTTCGATGTCACTGCGATGTCAGGCAGGTCCAAGTTCTCCCCCGGGCTTTACGCTCGGCCCGGTCCGTATGTGACCGACCCAGACCTCAGCCAGTTTCTCGTTGGCGTCGAACCGACGGCGGCCCAATCATGACGAGCATCCGATTCCCACGTCCGCTGGCATTTGTTTTCTCCGGGGGGCTTGCTCGCGCCGCTGGTCAGATCGGGATGTGCGAAGTCGCACTTGAACTCGGAATCACGCCGGACCTTGCTGTGGGGACGTCAACTGGAGCCATCAATGCTGCAATGCTCGCCAAGGATCCAGCGAACTTCCACATCGCTGCCCGGGCTCTGTGGCATGGAGTTGCGTCGGACAAAGCTTTGAGCTCGACCTGGCGGTCGACTTTTCGTGGCCTTGCCGGCAAGGGATCAAACCGCACGCAGACGATGCTCCGCAAACATCTTGATGCCGCATTCGGTGACGTGACGCGTGAGCAGCTCGCTTTTCCGTTGATCGCTGTTAGCACTGACCTCGAATCGGGCCACTCAAGCACAACTCAGGGCGACACGATTGTGAATACTCTGCTTTCCAGCGCGGCGTTCCCGATCATCATGCCGCCGGTATCGGTCGGCGACCAACTACTCATTGACGGCAGCGTGGTCGCCGGGGTACCAGTTAGCCAGGCCGTCGCGGCCGGCGCTCGATCCGTGATCGTCTTCGATACCGGTGCGTCAGCTGTTAGCGAATCCGAAATCGACGAGATCGGCTGGTACGAGGTTCTCGCCCTCGCATTCACCCACCTGGTACGAGGCCAAGCCGATCACGATCTGCTCCTCGCGGCCCGCGATGTGCCGGTCGTCACGATCTCCATGGATCAAGGCAGTCCATTCGACCTTCGGACGGCACCGGAAATCATCCACCACGGACGCGACGCTGCCTCTGGAGTGCTCCTTGCGCTCAGCCCGCGCCACGGCAAAGACTTCAGAACCGTGAACAAACCCGGCAGCTACGGAAACCACAACCCGACTAGCGACTCGTAATCAGGCTGAAGGCACCTTCCTCTTCCTGCGAATTGTGCAGCTTCAACACGGCATAGAGGCCGTAGAGCAACCCTCGCAATTCAATGACGTCATCGGGCGTCGGCGCAGTGTCCCCAATGTCGTCGATCAGTCGCCGCAGTCGGCGAATCTGGTGCTCAATCTCCGCGTGCGTCCGACTTAGCGCACCCATCGGATCCGCGCCACCGAGGATCTTCGCAACGACTGGATACAGCTCTCTTTCCTCGGCCAGCTCGTGGGGAAGCAGTTCAGATTCGAGGCGCACCAGCAGGCGGCGAGCTGGATCAAGATCGACAGGTGGCGCATCGAGGTCGTCAGCGACAGAGCGGACCTGTTCAACGATCTCGCGAACCTCCATGTGCTCACTTTCCATCGTGGCTATCAATTCAGCGTCTTGTACCGAAACTTTCGTGGCGGCTTGACGCCCAGGAGTCAGTGCACGCAATGCAATGACGATCGCGAGCACGTCGATGACCTCTTGAGTCAGCGCCCCAATGGTGGGTGGCAGGTAGCCCAGTGCTGCGATGACCATTGCGATCAAGGACAGTCCCATTCCGACCGTCACGCTTTGAAGCGCAATACGACGCGACCGGTGAGCGACGTCAATCGCTGTGGCTAGTGCATCGACGCGGTCGACTGTGAGAACGATGTCAGCGGTTTCCGACGACGCGCTCGCACCACGTGCCGCAAGCGCGACCCCGACGTCAGCTGCCGCCAGGGCAGGAGCGTCATTGACGCCATCACCGACCATGATTGTCGACCCGCCAGCGCTCTCAGCTTGCAGAACTGCGACCTTCTCTGCGGGATCTCGATCAGCGGCGACAGAATCGATCCCGACAACTCGCGCAACTGCCTCAGCAACCTCTGCGCGATCACCGGTTACCAAGACTGTGCGCTCGATACCAACGTTACGGAGGTGCCGAATCATGCGAGGAGCATCCGGGCGGATCGGATCCTCCAGCAGGAATGCACCAGCAGGCTGATCATCGATCGCCACAAACACCGTCAACGAGCCGTCAAACGCCGCACGTCGACGGACTTGGCGCACCCACGCAGGGGAAGCATCTCCGACGATCCAATTGGCCTTGCCCAGACGCACGCTCCTGCCGTTGACGCGCCCTTCCAGGCCGTACCCGGTCACCTCGTGGACATCGTCGGGCATCACCAGCTCATATCCACGACCGCGCGCATGGGTCACGATGGCACTGGCCAGAACGTGCGGTGAGATCTGGTCCAACGATGCAGCGAGGCTGACAAACTCCTCCGTCCGCAATCGGTCGTCTGCCAGGACAACCTCGGTCACGGTTGGGTGCCCTTGGGTCAATGTGCCGGTCTTGTCAAACAACAGGATTCGCCCGCCCGCCAAGCGCTCGAGCACTCCTCCGCCCTTGACGACCACGCCTGCCCGAGAGCAGCGCGAGAGGCCCGACATGATCGCTATCGGTGCAGCCAGCAGCAACGGACACGGTGTGGCAACCACGAAGACCGCGACTGCTCGCACTGGATCTCCGCTGGCAATCCAGGCGACTCCTGCTAGGACGAGTGTCAGAGGCACGAAGGCAATGGCAAATCGGTCGGCGGTACGAACGAAGTTTGCCGAACCCGCCTGCGCCTGTTCGACCAACCGAATGATTCCGGCGTATGACGACTCAGCCGCGGTTGCGGTTGCCGTGAATTCAACCGACCGCCCGGCATTGACCACGCCGCTGCGGATCTCATCGCCGGCGACCCGCTCAACAGGTACCGACTCCCCCGTGAGCGCTGATTCATCGAAGACACCGTCGGATTGGAGCCGCCCATCCACCGGAACAATTTCTCCACTGGCAACAACAAGTAAGTCACCTTGGGCAACATCAGCGACATCGATGTCGCTGACCTGATCTCCCACGCGGCGGCGCGCCCTTCTCGGGGCTCGACGAACCAAGAGATCGAGCTCACGCTTTGCCCGCGCGGCCGCCCGGGCCTCAAGCAAGACTCCGGTCGCAAGCATGACCGCAATGAGGGATCCCGCAAGTGGCTCATCGATCCACAGAGCACCTGCGAGCGCAAGTATCGCAATGACATCTACGGACAGTTGCTTATGCGCGATGTCGATCGCAGTTGTGACAACACAGACGACCAAGCCAACGACGGTGCCAATGATCCACGCTGCGCCGGCGACTTCGACAGCTCCAGCCAAGGAGGCGACGATGCCGACTGCCAAGAGCGCAGTTGTCGCAGCGAAGAAGGAGAGCTGCGGATTTGGTAGGTGCAGGGACCTGGCCTGTGTGTCAGCCATCTAGTCCCCGTTCCCAAAGTCTGGCTACGTGCCTTGAACTTCGAAGAGTTCTGGATTTGCAAAGTACTTGCGGACTTCGGCAGCCAACGTCGCTGCCTGAAATCCATCCACGAACCTATGGTCAAGGGTAGCTGTAATGGTCATGCCCGGACGTACGACGGGTTGTCCTTCCTCGGCAAAGACCATGTCCTTGATCTTTCCGATCGTCACGTATAGCGGGACTCGCAAGAACGGGGTAGGTGGAACAAAAGCTTCATCGACCCCAAGCATCCCGACCGAGGTGATCACGGCTGAACCGAAAGGGAAGGCCGGCTGACCGGCGAACGACTTACCGGCTCCGGTCGTCATAAAGCCACCAAGGGACAGGACCCGCCGCAGAATCGGCGTTGGCAACTTGCCCGTGAGCTTGATGCTCTTCTCGAAATTCTTGTCCCCGCCGGTTCGAACATTCGACGCCTTGGCGTGCAATCCGTCATACACGTCAAGTGGACTCATCGTGTCGATGTCCTTGAGCAGAACCTGAGCGAGGTTCTCGCCCTCGTTGACCTGAACGAGAAACGCGACGTTCACGCTGTCATACGGGATATAGCGCCCAAGGTGAATGCGACCATTCAAAGTGGGTTCGGCACGAAGCGCGCGACCCACGATCGCTCCCATGAAGGCCGTAATCGTCACCTTCTTGCCGCTGGTCTCCCTCACCGAGTCGAGGTAGGCCACGACGCGGGAACAGTCCAGCGTCATCGCCGCGTGGATCACGCCCTCGTGAGGTGGCTTATAGCTGGCAATGGAGATCCGTCGCCGAGCGGACATTCGGTACTTGCCCACGGCTAACTCCTCTTAGCGGAAGTTGCCTTCTTGACCGGCGCCTTCTTGACCGGCGCCTTCTTGACCGGGGCCTTCTTAGCTGGCGCCTTCTTAGCTGGCGCCTTCTTGACCGGGGCCTTCTTGACCGGCGCCTTCTTGACCGGGGCCTTCTTAGCCGGGGCCTTCTTAGCCGGCGCCTTCTTAGCCGGGGCCCGCTTCGTCCGCGGCGCAGTGCCGCTCGCGACCGGGGTGAACGGGTTGGCGTCGCTCACTGGCTTTCCGATGATCTTCGCGAACCCATCGCGCAGGCATGACATCAGCAGTTCGCGATCTGTAATCGCAGCGTCGTCCATCGCGACACCAACCGTTGCCTGGCCAGCGTAAGTCAGCAAAGCGACGAAAACGGCAGCGCCGATCGGTGGGGGCAGCGGGACCATTGCTTCAACCTTGGCTCCAGACAAGTACACGGTGACGGGAGGTCCAGGAACGTTTGAGGCCGTCACGTCACTTGCCTGCGCCGCCTGCGTGAGGAGTTCCTTTGGCAGGAAGCGGCTGATCTCCCCGAGCTGGTTTGCGTACTCGAGAGCAGGTTCTGCCCGCATCTTCCGAACGGTCTGGCCAAGGTTGTCCATGAGCTTATTGACGTCGGTGAAATTGGTCGGCAAATCGAAGCGTGCAATGCTGACGGCGTTCTGAGCATCTGCCGACCCGCCACGTGTGCTGATCGGCATATTGAGGTGGAGTTCAGCGACGGGTGCACCGAGCTTCTTGTGGTACTCCCGCAGCCCCAGGGAGATCGCCGCCAGGAATCCATCGTTGACCGTGTGACCTTGAGCCTTCACCCCATCGCGAAGATCCCGGAATCGCATATCGAACGTGGCGAAGTGGTAGTTGATGCTCCGCTTATGCATCACGGGGGAAAGCGGGGAGGTCGGGGTATTCGCGAAGCGTGCCAACGAGCTCACGGTCTCGGAAAGCTTCTCCACGGTCTCCTGTGGCGCTGTGAGCGCGTCGATCAGCGTGGGGATTGCGCTCTTGACGACGTCCCGTGCGGTATTGACCAACCACTCGGCGTTGTCGTGGACCATGATCTCGGCAAAGTGCCGCGGCGTGAGCGTGACGGACTCAGGAGCGGGCGGCATTGGTCCGAGATCGAAACCCTCCGGCGATACGTCAACCAGCGCCGCACCGAGTTGCAAAGCACCCTGTCCGTCCGCGATTGCGTGGTGCAGCTTCGAGATGACGGCAGCCTTGCCACCGGGCAGCCCCTCGAGCACGGTTACCCGCCACAACGGACGGTCCCGGTCGAAGTCAGTCATGCTCTGACGTCGGCATTCGTCGAGAACATCAGCCCACGTCGTGCCCTCTGCCGCAGTGAACCTGCGCATATGGAAGCTCAGATCAAAGTTCGGGTCGATCACAAGCCGTGGATTGGCAATCGCCACGGGGCCTTCGACTACTCGCTTGCGCAGGATGAGTTGGGTGCGACTTGCGCGGTCATAGCGCTCCACCAAGCGGTCCCAATCTGGGGACTTCTCAAGGATCAGCAGTCCGATCATCGTCGATCGAAGGGCCGGATCGTCAGATGCCGATCTCCACGTGGCGAAATCCCAGCCGGAAAGTCGTTCGACAGCAGGCACCGCAATCTCCTTCTTGATCACCAAAGGCTTTGACAACTCATGGTGGGCACACGCTCACCGGTGTCGAACACGCTAACGCTCAAGGCCGCAGATCGCTCGTTGCGTGACCACGGGCACCGCGTTTGGACACCCATTTGGTCGTCGCGCCAGGTTCAGGCGGGCCGCTTGGTGTCACCGGCGCACGTCGTTGGCGACCACAGCCCAACGCTGCCGGCGCTCGCCTGCGCTTGTGCCCGTCTGTACTCGACCTGATAACGATGGGGAAGCTCATAGGTGTACTCCAGTGCATACCCATCCGAAATCATCGACAACCCGAAGTCAGTGCGGTTGTCGACCCAGACGAATCGCAACCAACGCCCGTATCGGTCACGGGTGTCCTGGGATGGATCGACCTCAAGCCACACCTCCTTGCCAGAGAGCAAGGCCGAGGCGCGGCTACTCGCTTCTTTGCCGAAGCACTGGACTGGGCGCCTCGGGTCGACTGACTCCGGAGTGTCGATGCCGATCACTCGAACCTTTGTCGTCGCCGGGCCCACCTTGACGGTGAACGTGTCACCGTCAATCACCCGCGCAACGCGGTACGGCCCTTCCCTGTTCGGTGCCGGTGATGTTGCGGCGGAGCCTGACGGCCTCTGCGAGATCGTGCTTCCGGGATTCGAGAGACCGGAGCTAGCGCATCCGGCGAGAACGACACAAAGGCCCGCGCTAGTCGAGGCCAAGATCAGCCATGACGGCGCCCTGGACTTCTTCAAGATCCCTCCCCCATCACCGACTACTAGTGGCGTTCAGTCTGCCTGTGACGGCCGACAATCCGCCAATCACGTTGCCCC
>DMNR01000100.1:15043-20704 GCA_003452655.1 Actinomycetota bacterium
GCAGAACGTCAGACTGACCTTCACTTGTGGAACAGAGTCGCATTGGCCCGCCGACTTAGACCTTAGTGCGCCGTCCCGTCCTTGTAGAGGCGGACACCAATCACTTCATCCTGATCGGGCACCGTCTCGAAGACCGCGCGAGTACCTTGCTTCATCACCCGATTCCAACGTCGCGGATCGAAACGAGCGGGCTGCGTGTCGGCCAGGAATTGCGACAGCGTCTCCACGAACAGTTCGGGCTGCTCGGCGTGCGGGAAGTGTCCGGCATCTTTGAAGACCTCGACGCGCGCATGGGGCAATTTGTCCTGGGCCGCGTAAGCATGCTTCACGGGAATCACGGTGTCGTCCTCGCCCCACACGACGAGGGTGGGGATGAACTCAGTCAAATAGGCCCGGTCATTCATCGTGACGATCTGTCCACGCCAGTCAACGATTGCCCGCAGGACGTGGCGAAATGCCTCTCGCGCGGCCCGGCTTCCGAGATCGTTGTAGACGATGGCCAATTGTTCAAGATCAGCAGTCATCGGCAGGCCTGACTTCTGCAGCAGACGAAGCAACGGCACGCCGAGTCGACGTACCGGCTTTGAAGTCACTGCGGCCAACGTCATGTTCGAGCCTGCAACGGTGCACAACGGAATGATCGGGTTGACCTCTGGACCGAGGCCCCCGGTGCCCACGAGCACGATCCGCTCGGTCCGCTGGGGGAATTGGTAAGCAAACTGCATTGCCACGCCACCGCCAAGACTGTGGCCGACGACCGTGACTCGCTCGACCCCAAGGACGGTCAGCAAGTCACGCATGCCATTCGCGTAGCCGCCGATGCTGTAGTCGGCCCGCGGCTTGGCCGATTGACCGTGTCCGAGGAGGTCAGGTGCAATGACGGTGTGAGTCTTGGCAAGTTCGTCAATAACTGGCAGCCAGGTCTCGTGGCGCGAACCGATGCCGTGAATCAACAGCAGCGCTGGCCCCTTGCCCACTTTGACGTAGGCGCGATCGTGGCCGTGGAGCCGGACTGTCTGGACCCGCGCATCCTGGGCTTGCGCCATGTGTCTGCCTCCAACTACTGGTCAGCAATTCGTGGGACTGACTCAACCTTGCGCAAGTCCATGCGCAAGGTTGCCCTCACAACTATCGGTAACGCGCGACGACTCTCGACTATTGGAGCAAGTGAGGTAGGTCACATGGACAGCGGGTATCCCCCACACCGGCACACAACGTTCAAACGCCTGATAGAAACGGTCAGGTGACGACAGTTGTGAATCGCCGAGCAGGCGCGATCGTCGTTGCTGCCGTCATCGCCACGTCGTTGGGTGCCTGCGCCACAGCAACCAGCAACGACGTTGCTCCCGCGGACGCATCGCGATCCGCCAATTCGGCAGCCAGCCCTGCGACCAATCAATCATCTCAAGCCCCATCTTCGGCAGTATCGGTCGATTGGGGCGATGGGAAGAACCCTCCCGGCATGGCCGAAGGAAATCCGAATCCACCAGGCTGGTACGAAGCGGCATTTGGCAAGCGGACGACGGAGAAGGTGCTCTACCTGACCTACGACGATGGCCCGTACCCGACGACCACGAACAAGATCCTCAAATTGCTGGCAGCCAACGACGCCAAAGCCACGTTCTTCGTGCTGGGGCGCCAAGTTGACGTGTTCCCGACCTATGCAGACAAAATCGTGGCCGCTGGACACGCGCTCGGTAATCACACGCAAGATCACGAGAACCTTGCCACGCGCGGTCCGACTGTGATTCGCAAACAGTTGACGTCGGTTCAGAAATCGGTTGGACCATCCCTCGGCAACTGCATGCGCCCGCCAGGTGGATTTATTGACGATCAGGCGGGAGCAGTCATCACCGGGATGGGGCTCGTTCCCGTGCTTTGGACCGGCCACGCCCAAGACTGGGCGCCGCCCTCGACCGACAAGATGATCGAAATGTTGAAGGAGGCAACTGCGCCGGGAGCGGTTATCTTGCTTCACGACAGCATCGACAAGGCAAAGACGGTTGCGGCCTCATCCGTGATGATCCCCTGGTGGAAGAAGCAGGGCTACCGCCTCGAGACGATTCCTGCCTGTAGAAAGTGAAATCCCCGGCTCCTTTTCAGGAACCGGGGATTTCAGGGTTTTCAATCACAAATCCTTGGGTGACATCGCGCGAGATCAAACTCGGCAGTGTCGGAAGGACTGCGCAGACTTGGTTACGCTGGGCGAACCTGGTCTGCCTGTGGGCCCTTCTGACCCTGGGTGATCTCAAACTCGACGCGCTGGCCCTCGTCCAGGGTGCGGAATCCGTCAGTTGCGATGGCTGAGTAGTGAACGAAAACGTCCGCTCCGCCGCCATCTTGCTCGATGAATCCGAAACCCTTTTCGGAGTTGAACCACTTAACTGTGCCTTGTGCCATTTTGCTTAATTCTCCTTATATGTGGCGAAGTGCCAATTGACAGTCTGGCACGGATTGCCCGCAATTAGTGCAGCAGGCTCGCAAAACTTTTGTTGCATTGCGCAACGAGCTGTGCCGCCGCTCGGGAAATCCCACCCAAATCGTAGAAGCCGTGGATCATTCCCGGTGCTTCTATCAGCTCGACATTGACGCCCGCAGCGGCCAAGGCATGGGCGTAGGCCACTGCTTCATCGCGCAGCGGGTCGAACTCAGCGGCAACCACCACGGATGCAGGCAAACCCACAAGATCCGCATGAATCGGCGACAGATGCGGGTGAGTCACCGGCGCGCCCTTTCCCGCATATTGCACGCCAAACCAGGCCATGTCATCAAGCGTGAGGAAATACCCCTCCGCCAGCTCGAAACGTGAGGGATACGGACCCTCGAAGGAAAAGTCAACCGCTGGGTAGATCAAGAGCTGCGCCCTGAAATTGCGACCAGCATCACGTGACCGAACTGCGGTCACGGCCGCCAGATTCCCCCCGGCACTGTCGCCGGCGATGCCCACAGCGCTCGCATCACCGCCGAACCCCGTGATGTTGTCGAATATCCAAGAACTCGCGGCAAAACAATCGTCCGTTGCCGCCGGCCAAGGATCCTCTGGTGCCAGCCGGTATTCGATGCTGACGACGACGGCCTCGGTGTCGCGGCACAGCGCACGCGCCTGATTGTCGTGAGTATCGAGGTCCCCGAGGACGTGTCCACCACCATGGATGAACAGCACCGTGGGCAGCGCGCCCACACCTTGCGCGGACTGCGGCCAATACACGCGGGCCGCTAATTCGCGAGTCGGGCCGACAAAGGTGGTGTCCTCGACGTGCCCGACGGGAACCACCCACTGCGGCTGCCGCAATCCCACAGTCAGCATTCGAAATTGCTCGCGCGCTCGTTGCGCCGTGCCTTGACTCATGGGCGGAGCATTCATCGCTGCAGTCGCGTCGAGTAAGGCCTTGATTGTGGGATCGAGTGCCATTGCGACAGGATGGCACAGCGGACGATCTGCGAGTCGCATCCGAGGCCCGTTGGACGGGAGCTCGCATCACAAGCACATGCGCTGACAACGCGGCTTCGACATTGAGATGCGAAAACCTCACGTGAACTGACTCGCCCGTCAATACTCGGGAGTCCGCACCTACGACGAGATAACGTCGAGCTCAGCAGTCCGTGTATCAAGGCGGCCTCGAACAGGTCGCCGGTTGTCGCGGCCGGGAGGCAGTTACGACTGGCCGCCTGCACCAGTCTTTTTGTTCGCAGCGCAAAGCGTCAAGACTGCTCGAGACTTTCCCGTGCAAATCTCGGAATAGCTCGGACCCTTGCGGGTCTGGCCAACATTGACTTCCAGATATCCGCACTTCTTACTGTGCGCGGTAATGCCCCAACCGCTTCCGGCCTTCTTGCCCGTGTAAGTGTCGCCACCGCCCCAAGTGAGGACCTTGTAGCCCCGCCAGCGGGCCCAATCCCGGTAGTAGATCGAGACGCTTTGTGCCGACACGCCCTTCGTTCGATACCCCTTGTGGCTCACGCCTTGAGAACGGAACGACTCCCAACGCTTGGAGCTCCACGGAGGCGGGATTGAACAGTGCTTGGACAACTTCGCTGCCGGGCTCGTTGTCGCTTCCGCCTGCGCCGGCCCAACACCTAGACCCAAAATTGCCATGCTTGCGGCGCCGAATGCGGCAACGAGCTGTGAGATCTTCATAGAGGGAGCGTAGGTCCTGCTCAACAGGCGTTGCATGGTGAAAGCGACTGCTCCAGCTTGGTTACGATCATCCAGGATCTGCAATTCCAGCGGGCCAATTGAAACCAATCGCTGGTCGAGACGGATGCGTCGAATCCACACGCATTGACCAAGAACCGTTCGCGCATCTTTGGTGAAGGCTTCTACCTCAAGTGCTCGTCAGGGATGGTCAGCTACTTCACTGCTCCCTGCAGGCTCACCACCATGGGGGTGTTGACCGTCGGCGTATCAATGCCGGTAAGCGTGACAGCTCGTTGAGTGGACAGCTCGAACTTCTCAGGAGTCTGTTCAATGGTGATCGCGCCGGTTCCTGGCGTCACCTTCCACGTCCGGCCCTGAGCAACGAGCTGGCCATCGCTTGCCCGCCCTTGATTCGTCACCTCCAACACCAAGTTCCACACCGGTTGACCGCGACGATCGTTTCCCTGCGCCACGATCACCCGCGACCCGCCGTCGGCGGGGGAAACTTTCGCGGTTCCGCCCGGCGTGGCCAAGGCCTCGGCGAGCTCTGCGACAAATACCCGTGAGGTCTCCGCGAGGGTTACCTCAGTCGTCGCCGGACTCGCTGAGGCGGACGGTACAGCTGCCGAGGCCTGGCTGACCGAGGGCGCCGCATTCTCACTTTGGCCAGCGCAGCCGGCCACGAAGATCAGCACCATCAACATACAACTACCAATCATCAGCCGATCTCGCATTCACCCTCCCAGCACGCGTGACGTTTCGGCAGCCTAAAGCACCACTGAATCACCCGCGAGACCCGTGATGGAAATCGATTCCATGCCGAACCTTCCTGCCGCGCTTCGTGCGTGAAAACCCGCTAACTTCGCGCGTTGTGAACCCAAGTAACACGACGATCTTCGTGTCGGAATTCATCGGAACCGCATTGCTCCTGCTGCTGGGTATCGGCGTTGGCTGCAACCAGAGCCTCAAGAAGTCATTTGGTTTCGGACCCAACTGGCTGCTCACCAGCTTCGGCTGGGGATTCGCGGTCTTCGTCGGGGCCAGCGTTTCCTGGAAGAGCGGCGCCCAACTCAATCCCGCTGTCACGATCGCCCTGACGATGTCGGATTCGAACCCGCAGGGGTGGGACGTTGTACCCGTCTACATAACGGCACAAGTCCTGGGAGCAATGTTCGGCGCCGTCCTGGCGTATCTGCTCTACAAGAAGCAGTTCGATACGAATGGGGACAACACCCAAACAGGTGGGCTGTTCTACACCTCGGCGTCCGTGCCAAGCATCTGGTGGAACATCCTGTCTGAAACGATCGCCACGTTCGTTCTCGTCTACTGGGTTCTGGCTAGTTCTCCGTTCGTACCGGGCACAGGCGATAGCGCCCCGGAGTTCGGCAACGCGGCACTCGGGTACGCGGGGGTCGCCTTCACCGTGATCGCCGTGGGCGCCTCGCTCGGTGGAGCGACCGGGTACGCAATCAACCCAGCGCGCGACTTTGGCCCGCGCTTCGTCTACTCTCTTATACACATCT
>DMNR01000178.1 GCA_003452655.1 Actinomycetota bacterium
GCTTTGAACACCGTCATTCTCCCATACAGGAAGGCCTCTCTGCGCATCTACAGCCCCATCCACCGCTCCAATATCGGTGGATCCAGGTTCAAGCTGTCAAATGTTGCGCCGCCCGATAGCGAAGGCTTGACGTATCCGGGCTACCCGAGAGGAGGTAGTACGGTTCGCCGAACGAGCCGAGGGACCAGATTCGAGCGCTGCCCGGAGGAATTCCGTAACCGCCTCTATTGGTACGTCTCCATTGACCTCGAGGTCAATTGCTCGTCCATTGCGCCTACCGGAGATACGGATGGTCTCGCTGGATCGATGCGACCGGTTGACGACCCAAGCCGAGAAAGATCGAATTGACTCAGGAGCCTGCATCAACGTTACCAGAGTCACAGACGAGTTGACTGCGACCGAGACAACTGCTTCTAGTGCCAGCCCCCGGACCGCCGGAATCTCGCTCACCAGGCACGCCTCGAATAACTCCTCCGCCGAGTCGAGAGGAATGGCAATCACTACTGAACTAGGGTTGTCCGAGACCGAGGTTCGATTAGCCCTGGATGCCACCCGAAGATTCTAACGCAATAGCCAGCTCGGTGCGACGGTGAGTTCTAATGTTCACCGCACGCCAGGGCTTCAGCGTAACGCTGGCCTGCTGATTGAATAGGCCATACTGGCCGGACTGGCGCTCCGCTTTCGCAATTTCGCCAACTACTGCATCCTAGTGCTGCTCTACGCCGGAGCCTCCAATTGGGAGCTATTTCCAACCCTCAGCCTCGCCGAAATCCGATGGCCCAGTAGGCAAGGGCTCTCAGATGTACGCCTTCAGCAGATCGCTCACTATCAGAACCACCAACCCAGGGACCCCGCAATGCGAATTGGAACCTCCGGCCAATGCGTCATTAGGTCAGATACACCTCATCCTTTAGCCGCCAGGACCAAAGCCCCTTGTCGCATCGTGTCAAGACCAATCCGTGGTCGCTACCAACCGAATAGGGTTCTCCTGACGTTTGTGTCGGTGGGTCAGGCGGCCTGAACGATGGTCGGGTGTGGGCCGGGGATGGTGGTTGGGCCGCAGGACAGGTTGATGGCTGAGAGCGCGGATTCGGCGGTGTGGAATCCGTGGGCTCGGGCGAAAATCGCCCGGATAGCGGAGTGGGTGCCTTCGTTTCGGGCGTTGGTGATCCCGTAGAACCAGGCGTTGGTGACTTCTTTGAACCGCAGGCGGAGGGTGCGGGCCAACCGGACGAACGCTGGAAGCCGGGAGCGTTGGGCCCAGGCGATCCACCGTTCGAGGAGCAGCACCGATTCGTCGAAGCCGAGGGTGTGGTCGGCGTAGATCCCGCGCAGGCCTTCTTTGAGCTTGTATGCCCGCCAGATCCTCCCGCCGGCCCGTTTGATCGCAGCGATCTGGACGGTCTGTGTGTCGGTGAGCTTCTCGGGGTTTTTCAACAGCACGAACCTGGTGCCCTTGAACGTCTTCGCCGCGTCGGGGTCGACCTTGCGCATCTCACGCCACTGATCCCGCCGGGTGTCATCGAGAGCTTTCGTGGCCATCGCAACCGCGTGGAACGGGTCCAAACAGATCGCCGCGTTCGGGGCGTTCTCACGGGTGGCTTTCGCATACGGGGCACCGAAGTCCATCGAGATCGCTTCCAGCTGGGCGGTCTTGTCGGGGCCGAGCTGTTCGAAGAACGCCTCCAGGGTGACCGCCCTGCGGCCCTTCGCGCCCCAGATCACCTGGCCGGTGTCGTGGTCGACGACGAGGGTCAGATATTTGTGGCCGCGTTTCCACGAGATCTCATCGACACCAATACGGACGATCCCCTCGATCCGTGAGAGGTCGGCGGTCGTGGGCACGACACGTTCGATAATCCGATTGACGGTCCGCCACGACACCCGACACAGCACCGACGTAGCGGTCCAGTCCATCGTTTTGGCGCACCACACCACCAGGTTCTCGACGTCGCGAGTGACCCTGGTGCCGGGCCGGGCGAACGGGACGGCCTCGAGTCGGACCCCGTGGTTGGGGCAACGAACCCGTCGGAGCGAGCACTCGATGACCACCAGCCGTCCGCACATGTCGAGGTGACGCCAACGCGATGGCTTGGGTCGCTGGTCATAGGACGCCCGGGTCGAGTACTTGCAGTCGGGACACTCGAGCTTCTGCCGGGTGAGCCGGACAGTGACGGTGATCTGGTCGGGTTGAAAGTTGACGGCCCTGACTCGGGTGGCGGGCAGGCCCATCAGACGGTTGAATACTGTGGTGACGCGCACGGGTGATCTCCGTTCGAGGTTTAGGTCTAGACACCCCAAATCCTGACCGGCCCACCCGTGCGCGTCACACCGACCTTCTGAACCTCGCACCTCACAACCCCACAGCCCGCTCCCACCAACGGAACCGCCACTCGTCAGCCCGAAATCAGGCCCACACGAACGTCAGGAGCGCCCCGAATAGGCGAGAGTCAGCTCGCTGCCCAACTTCCATTGGTGGTTCCTTGCGCGACGCGTGCGCTTTGTCTGCGAACTGCAGGTCACCCGGACGGCGTTTTGACGATGAGACATCGCACATCAACACCATTGGAGCGAGACATCTCAGAGCGGAGGCGGGCGTAGGTCTGGTAAGGGGGCCGTGAATTGCACGACCAATATACTCATTGCTGGACTGATGTAAGGTCGCTGCAACCAAGCGGCCTCGATCCACCTAGGCCTCTGCGCGGACTTCAGAAGGGTGCCGTCACAACCAGTACAATAAGGTTCGCCGCACTAGATTGCGGCGCATGGATCCGGCGCTGAAGTTGGGAGGCAAACATCACATCTCGAAGTGAGGCTGAACAAGACGACAGGGCAGTCGAGCTTCTAATCTCGACATGGCAAGCGGTTGACCGCGTGGTCGATATTGCGCAGGGAACGAATGTTCTCCACATCGCAGCTTTGGCCGGCGAACTCTGCGTCACCAGTGCTGTCGCCACCCGGGCCTCGCACGTCGCACTCGAATCAGTTCATCGCGATCGGGCTAGCGATTCGCTTGTGCTGCTTGAGCTATTGCTTGCCGCCATCGGCGGCCAAGAAGAACGAGGTATCGCTTCGACGGAACTTCGGCAGATTGCGCTTACCGGAATTTGCGACGTGTCAACACAAAAGCTGACGGTCGCCGCCGACTGGGCGGCGCTCGACAAAGGCATCGACGCTTCTCGTGAGTTGGAACGTATCGCAGAATCAAGTCGTGACCCCGCAGCACGATCTGATGCCCGCTTTCGAGCTGGAAATCTGCTCGCCGCTCCATTCATGGCGATCGAATCCGTCGCCGCGTACCCGGCACTAGCTCATCAGTGGCGCAATCGAGCCGCAGATGACCTGGTATTCAAGCGGCTGCTAGCTACAGGTCAGAGAGGTAAACTGCCGCACGAATTCTTGGCCGAAAGCGAACGTCATCTTCGAGCCGCATTGGGGAATTATGGCTGGGCGTCAGAAGCCCAGTGTGCCGGAATACTCGTCTCCGTGCTGCGATGGCGAGAAGCGCTGGGCGTGATCAGCACCGGCAAACATCACGACGTAGACCCTGACGAGTTGGAGCGACTATGCCACCGCGCAATCGGCGACGGCCTAACGACGGAATATTCGTTGAGCGTCTCCATCTGCGGCGTCCTGCAAGCCATAGGTCGGGCGTACCCCGCCCGGATTTTGGATCGAGTGATCACCGCAGACCCAGAAGAGCTCTATAGGAGCGTCGGGCCTACCGCCTTGGGCTCGGTGATATCTAACGTGATCACGATACTCATACCTGAACCGGACCGTGCGTTTGAAGTCCTCCAGCGATTCTATCCCGCTATCGAACGGCTGGAGACACGAGCACGCGAAGACGTTCTCCGTAGCATGGGTCATCTATTCTGGCTGGAACCGATTCTTAATGTCGTCAACAGCGAACTAGACGAACCTTCCAAGTTTGAGGCTTACGCTAGGGCGACACCCCTGGGATCTCTTGAACGGGTTCGCCGCCTAGCGGCTTCGGCGGACCGTTGGGCGTGTGAAGGCGTAGTTCGCAACGACCTCCTTCGCGAGGCTCGGGCATCCGATCCAGAATTTGCCTCAGCTCACAACGAACTATTTCGGATCCTTGACGGGGTCGTTCATGCCGACGCTGGTGCAGCGCTTGCAACGCGGCCAGAAAGACGAACCAAGGCCCTGCAACACTTGGGGAAATCGGCGGCGATGTTCGCTGAACTCGGACTTGGGAACGCGCTGTTGGAGAGTCTCGACCATGTCGCGAAACTCTGTGAACAGGCGACTCAAAGCGAGGCGAAGATTGTCCTTAATACCCTCGCTCCGCACGCGCTGGCGATCGCGATTGCGGCCGAGCCCGCATCCAGTACCAGGCTTCAGGAACTCTGGTACTTGCTTCTATCTCGATTCGGATTTGGCAACCCAAGTTGGCTTCGCGTCAGGTTGCATTCAATCAGCGGACGCAGCCCACGGCCTCGGATGCTCGATGGGGCCAGCATCTTCACGCTTCAGCAACTTGTCAACGGTTTTCGTTACGCCGCTCTGTTGGAAGGAGATTCCGGTATCTCGGTCGCCGAAGTCCCCGAGGCAGCCGAGAACCTTACTCTCCTAACAGAGATGCAGGCACTTGGAGCGGTAGCCGATCCCCACGTGGCGCATCTTGACCGTGAGCTAGAACTCGTGGTCCCAGTCGACGACACTCAGAAGCCCGGCCCGGCCCGCCCGGCCCGGGAGGTCCAAGAAAACCTCGAGAGGTCATTCGACCGGATGTTACAAATCGCATTCCTTCGTCGTTCCGGGGAACCACGTCTAGCCACGATCGATGAGATCGCGTCAAGTCTTCCCGACGATGCACTGATCTGGTCCATGGCGCGAGCTCTCTATCATCCACCGCTCAACTCAACTATCTGGTCAACGCTCGTCAGCTCGGAAGGCTCGATCGCAATCGAGCAACAGGCTCAGCCGCTCCTTCGTGGAGGATTGGATATCGAAGGCTACCGACTCACTGGACTGGAAGCTCTGGTGTTCGGAGCACGCCTAGAAATCTCAAAGGTGCGTCCTGGTTTGGGCTCAGGCGAAACGGCGCAGACCAACTTCCTGACAGACGTATTCGGCCCCGTAGCTAAGGCATTGCTTGACTATGCGTCGGCCGGTTACAAAAGGCTGGTTATCATACCAGACGGCCCACTTCACTTCTTTCCATTTCACCTAATGAACCTGGGAGACGGTCTGTTGGCGGACCACTTCCTAACTACAATTGCACCGAGCGTCCGCCACGCTGTCCCAACGCTCGTTCATCCGGATCGGGGCGGCCGTGCTGTCAGTTCGTTCGGCATGTCGTTTAGCTCCGGCGAGGGCCAATACAGCGCCCTGCCAGGCGCTAACAGCGAGTCGACAACCGTTGCTAGTGCTTTCGGCGAGTCCTGCTTTCAGGACAACGAAGCCACAAAGGAACGGGTCCTTGCGGCGCTTAGTCGCGACCGCCGTGTCCACATTGCCACCCACGGTTCACATCACCCATCGGCTCCAGCATTCCAATCGATAGTTCTTAGCGATGGCGAAGGCGGACTTGTGCGCCTGTTTGCGTATGAAGTCCTATCGCTCGATCTCAGAGGGCTCGAGGTCGTCAGCCTCGGAGCATGCGAAACTGGTCTTGGACGAGTGGATTTGTTCGGGAATCTCCGTGGCATAACGTCCTCCCTTCTTGCCCGAGGTGTGAGGTGCGTGATTGCGGCACTTTGGCCAGTCTCAGACGCAGCGGCCGAACTCTTCTTTGGGACGTTCTACCGTGAACTTGCCGCCGGAACCGATGCGCCTCAGGCCTTCCAAGCAGCCCAATTCTTGACTCGCACTCAGTTTCCAGCGCTGCGTGACTGGGCGCCGTTTGTGTATATCGGATCCGCTCTCGGGCCTGTTGGTGCCGAGAAGTCGTCCAGCACTTCTTAGGGTCCGCCATAGGATTAGACGCGCGGTGTAGTTTGGGTGTGTGGATATCACCGATGAGGCGCTGA
>DMNR01000263.1:0-145 GCA_003452655.1 Actinomycetota bacterium
GGGTTGGCGTCGGGGTTGGCGTCGGTGTCGGGGTTGGTGATACCGGGACTTGGCCGCCGGTCACGGTGCAGGTAGTTCCAGCGACCGCACAACCCGTCGGTGCCAGCGCGCTTGTTCCCACCTTCGTTGCGACCAAGCCGAAGCT
>DMNR01000263.1:187-6984 GCA_003452655.1 Actinomycetota bacterium
CGCGGTGTTGGTGGCATCCCAGACAGACGTCACTTGATGCCCGAGGGCTAGGTCAATGGTCCAAGGATTCAGCGGCGCGTTCGTCCGGTTGATCACCGTGGCATTGGCTTGAAAGCCAGCCGTCCAGGAGCTGTCGACCTTCCAAGCGACCTCAACGCCGGACGTCGGGCTTGTTGCGGCCATCGTTGCCGGAGCAGCTAGTCCGAATGCGGCAACGGCCGAAACTGTCACGACTCCGGCAATTGATGACTTCCGCATTGGTGCCTCCGATTTGGCTGGTGTCTAACGAAATCTGTTCCACGGCCTGTGGTCGGCAATTCTTCCGATCCCAGTGTCATTCGGCTCGCTAGCTGTCGAAATTTAGGCAGCCGCTGTAATTCCAGATGATCAGTTCACCCGGCTAGCCGTAGTTGCTAGTACTCAGGTACTAGACCCACGGTGGGCGTCTCACGCTGCGTTACATCAGTCACCCGATCGTGAGGCAGGCGTCGGCGCACCTTCGAGCCATAGGCTGTGGAACTACATCGGTATGTGCGGGTCGGGAGGAATGTGTGACGGTCTTCGGAGGCGGTCGAGTCGTAACTGACAAGGGGCTCGTCGAGTCGGGTTGGGTTGAGGTCGAGGGCGAGCTCATCGTTGATCGAGGTATTGGCGATCCGCCAAAGCCTGTGGACTACGACTTACGAGGCCGCGCGCTTGTCCCAGGTTTCGTTGACCAGCATTGTCATGGTGGTGGAGGAAACACCTTCATCACGNNCGGCAGCCTCAGATGTGTATAAGAGACAGGCCAAAGCCTGTGGACTATGACTTGCGAGGCCGGGCGCTTGTCCCTGGCTTCGTTGACCAGCATTGTCACGGCGGTGGAGGAAACACCTTCATCACGACGGATCCCGCGGAGGCATATCGAGCCGCACAACTGCACCTGCATCACGGCACCACATCTTTGATGGGCAGTTTGGTCACGGGGAGCAAACAGGCCCTGATCGCCCAGATTCAGACCCTGTCTCCTCTGGTGGATCAAGGTGTGCTGGTGGGAATCCACCTCGAGGGTCCGTGGATCAGCAAACTTCATTGCGGCGCTCACGACCTCGTTCAGCTGCGTGCACCCGAGGCCAGCGAGGTCGGAGAGTTGCTCGCAGTTGGGGGCGGCCGGATCAAGATGGTGACGATCGCGCCGGAGCTTCCGGGCGCGATCCCAGCCATCCACCAAATCATCCGTGCGGGTGCCGTCGCGGCTGTCGGTCACACCGATGCTGACTACGAGATGGCACAGATTGCGATTGCCGAGGGCGCTACTGTCGCGACCCACCTGTCGAACGCGATGCGCCCGCTGCACCATCGTGACCCGGGCGCGATCGGGGCATTGATGGAGGATCCGAGGGTCACCGTCGAGCTGATCGCAGACGGCATCCACGTGCATCCCGCAGTGTTGCGCCTGGTTCGAAATGAAGCCGGAAACGGCCGGATCGCGCTCATCACCGATGCGATGGGCGCTGCCGGAGCTCCCGACGGCCGGTATCTCCTCGGCGAGCTTGAGGTCGACGTCGTGGATGGCGTTGCTCGGCTCGTCGAAGGCGGTGCGATTGCGGGCAGCACGCTGACTCTGGACTGGGCGCTGCGTTACATCGTGCTCCAGGGAGGGATTCCCCTTGAGCAGGCCATCGAAATGCTATCTGCCAATCCGGCGCGGACGCTTGGCCTTGACGACAGAGGAAGTATCGCGCCAGGAAAGCGCGCTGACCTGGTCGTGCTTGGGCCTGGACTCGAGGTTGAAGCAGTAATGGTTCTCGGCGATTGGGTGCATTCCACGGAATAGCCCCCGCACAGCGAGTGCTGGACGGGGGCGATTCGGTGAAAATTACGAACGAGTCGTGAGCACGCGTGCCGCTTCCGCGATTCGGGCTGCCGTTGTTGGGGACGCTGCTGCCTTCTTCGCCGGCGCCTTCTTGGCTGCCGTCTTCTTAGCTGGTGCGCGCTTCGCGGCGGTCTTGCGAGCCGGTGCCTTTTTTGCGGCGGTTGTGCCGGCCGCAGCCTTCTTCGCTGGCGCACGCTTTGCTGCGGCGGTTGTCCGCGCGGTCGTCGTCTTCTTGGCCGCGGCCTTTCGGGTTGCCGCCTTCTTGGCCGCGGTCACGGGTACAGGTGCGGGTTGGCGCGCGACGGCCGCCGACGTCTTGGCGGCAGTTTGGTTCACGGGGCGACGAGCGGGTGCCTTCTTGGCAACCTTCTTCGCACCGGCCGTGGTCGCGACGGGCTTGATGTATTGCTCGACCAGCAGTGCCGCACCCAGCGCACCGCCCATGTCTCCGAGCTCAGCGAGCAAGACAACTGGCGGATCCTGCGGCTTGATCAGGCTCGGCATCATCGCGTCGCGAATGTCGTCGACGAATGGCTGACCGAGTCGAATGCCAAGCCCGCCGCCGATGATCACTGCCTGAACATCAGTGAGGTTCACGGCCGACGCGATTCCGGCACCAAGGGCCCAAACCGCACGGTCGATCAGCTTGTGCGCCATCTTGTCGTTCTCTTTGAGGGCCTTGTCCCAGACCCCGCTTGCCAGACGTGGCTTGCCCTTCTTCTTCATGATCTTGAAGAGCTGGGTCTTCTTGCCCTTCTTGTGCCACTTGCGCGCCTGCAGCTCCATCGCGGCACGACCCGCGTAGGCCTCCATACAACCGAAGCGACCGCAGCCACATGGTGCGCCGTCCTTCGCCATAACCTTCATATGACCGATTTCGCCAGCGGCACCGCGCCCAATCCACAGCTCGTTGTTGATCACAACGCCACCACCAACGCCGGTTCCGCAGAACACGCCGATCAGCGAGGTGTATTCACGACCAGCGCCGAGACGAACCTCTGCGTTGACGCCAACCTGAACGTCATTGCCCAGCTCAACCGGCACACCACCAAGTCGATCGGACAACTCCGCCGCGAGCGGGTAGGTGACCATCCAACCGGGAAGGTTCCCGGCGTTGCTCAGGGTTCCGGCCTTCGCATCGATCTGACCTGGTCCACCGACTCCGACACCGACCAAGTCTTCAAGGTCGACCCCGGCATTGACGACGGCCGCCTTTACTGAAGACGCGATGGTGTCAGTGACACCGTCGGGAGTGCCGACAGTTGGCGTTGGGCGGCGATCCGTGCCCAGGACGCGGTTCAGTTTGTCGACAATCGCGACCTGGATCTTTGTTCCACCCAGGTCCACTCCGGCTCGCAACATGAGGTGCCTTTCGCCAATCAGGTAAGTGAATCGATACTCGGATCTAGCTGTGCGTGTACGCGCAGGAGTGCAAAGGGCACAAACCTACGTAGACATTTCTAGTGGAGTTGCTACTTCGATGCGACCTTGTCCGCCTCTTCGGTAGGCCACTTGCCACCGTTTTCCCAGAATTGGTGGATGTCGTCCAGATCGCGACCCTTGGTCTCGGGCGCCATCTTGAACACGAAGATCCAGGCGATGAAGGCGAGGACCGCGAACATTCCGAACGATCCGGCTCCACCGATTGCCGTGAGAACCGTTAGGAAGAACTGAGCGATGATCACGTTGGCGATCAGGTCAGATGTCAGCATCGCCGATGATCCGTACGAACGCAGACGGGCCGGGAACGATTCGCTGGAGTACACCCAAACCAGAGCGCCGAATCCGAAGACGAAGCCAACGTTGATCAGTGCCAGTCCGGCGAAGCCCAGAGCGATCTGCCAGCCGACCAAGTCCCCGCCACCAGCGGAGGCAAACGTGACGACCATCATCAACTGCGCCACGATCATGACCGCGATACCGGTGAGCAGGATCGGACGACGACCCCAGCGATCGACGTAGCGCATCGAGACCAACACCGAGATGAGCGCGAAGACCTGGACGAGTAGTGACATCAGGATCTTCTGGCTGTCGCTCTGGACACCCATGGCTTCGAAGATCTGCGGACCGTAGGTGACAGTCGCGTTGATACCAGTGATCTGAATAAAGAAACCGAGGCCGACGACGAAGACGGTCGCACGCAGGTATGGCTTGCGCAGCATTTCGGCCAAGGCGCCACCGGATTCGGCCCGCTGGATCTCCTCCATCTCGGCGATTTCCGCTTCGTGATCCGCGTCTGGATCTGTGAGGTTCAGCGATGCCAGCGCCTCCTTGCCGCGTCCCTTCATCACATACCATCGTGCGGTTTCAGGCAGCTTCGCGATGATCGGAAGCAAGATGAGTGCCGGTACTGAGGCCAGACCCAGCATGATTCGCCAGCTTCCGGACCACGTTGAGTCAGCGAGCAAGAGGGTGAAGAGCAGGCCGAGGATGATGCCGCAGACGCCCATGACTTGGTACATGACGAGCGTGGCGCCACGAACTCGCGCGGGCACGGACTCGGCAACGAAGACGGGGACCGCGATGAGTGAGATACCAACAGCAAGTCCGAGGCCGAGGCGAGCACCGAACAGGGTCCACATATCAATAGCGAGTGCGCTGAGCAGCCCGAAGACGCAGTAGCCGATGGTCAGCAACAGCATGGACTTCTTGCGGCCGATCTTGTTCGTCACCATTCCCGCGATGATCGCGCCGATGACCTCGCCGTAGACGATGGCGGTAACGACGAGCTCAGTCTGCTGGGTGCTTAGTCCGAGATCCTTCGAGAAGAAGATCTGGGCACCACCGATGACACCGTTGTCGTAGCCATAGATGATTCCAAGCATGGCGGCAGTTGCCGCCACCACAATCGCGGTTCTCGGAAGCTTCTGCTTCTCTTCCGTTACGGCGCCACTCGCGGCCATGTATCCCTCCCGAAGGATCTGCAGGCACGACGCCCGCTGTAGATCGTGTGGCCGCTGCCTTAGCGAGCCGTCTCGGATGTTCCCGCAGTCTGGGATTAGTTGTCCTGTTGAACGGACCCAACCGCATTGGAAGTGATCTTTCGTCGCTTAGCGCAACTATTTGGCTCTGGGTCGCGGCTTCCTAGCGACTAGTTGGGTTGGCCCCCGAACGCAGAGATGATCAGCGTTCGGTCATCGTTTCCCCAGTTGATCGCGCGGCTGCGGCTCGCTGCGAGCACCTTGCCGACGATCTGTTTCGGTGCGACGTCACCACTTGCCCTCGCTTCGGCAATGAGCGACCGAAGTCCTGACTCCTCGAGTTCTTCGCCGGCCGCATCGCGGCTCTCGGTAACGCCATCGGTCCACAGCACGACGATGTCGCGTGGGTCTACTTGGGTGGTCTTGCTTTGCCAAGCACCGCCGAGCGTCGACATCAGTGGGCCGGTCATTTCGAGCTCGCGGTAGCTGCCATCGGGGCTGATGATCATCGGAGGTAGGTGCCCCGCATTCACCCACTCGACTTCGTAGGTGGTTGGGTTGATCAACACGGCCGCGGCCGTGGCAAAGCGGCCGGGTGTTTCTTCAAATAGCCGAACACCGCGTTCAAAGGCAGTTGTCGCGTCGCTGCCCGCCTCGAGCATTCCCGTGACGGCCAGCTTGAGGCGAAGGCCGGCGATTCCGGCGTCCGGACCGTGACCTGAGATGTCGGTGATCAATAGGGCGGTGCGGCCGTCAGGAAGCGCAACCGCATCCCACCAGTCACCGGCCAGTTCCGATTCGGACGGCTCGAGATCGCCGTAGATCGTCAAGCCAGGAGCAAAGACGACGGAATCGCGGGTGAGCTCAGCCCGAATTGCAGTCACAACCGGACCCTCGTTCTCCAGGCTCTCGCGCTGGCGATCGACGGTTTCGATTTCATGGACCAGTCGCCGGCGCATCGCTTCTGCATCAGCGCCGACCTCACTGAGCTCCGGCGGCCCCGTCGGGATGATCTCGACGTCACGATCGCCGCCGTAGCCTTCATCGCCGGCCACTCGGTTGATCTGGTCTCGAAGCAATTCCAGCGGCCGCAGTACCCATCGGTGCAGGGCGACGATCACCCCGACTGCGGCGACCAACAGCACCAGCCAACTGCCTAGGAGCACCTTCCATAGTTGGTTGGCCACGGCCCCGAACTCGTTGAACTGGGCCGACAGTCGGGCATCAATGAGCGTGTTGAGCGCAGTGGCGCGGGCGCGCAGAATCTCGAAAGTCCGATTGCTCTTGTCGCTGTTGAGGAGCTTCTCGGCACCTGCTTGGTCATTGCCGCGCACCAGCGCGATCGTCGGATTGGCAACCGTGTTGATCCACGCATCGCGGGCGTCATCGACGGACTGAACCTGCTGCTCAAGCGCACTGTCGGTACTCTCCAGCAGGCTCTGAAGCTCGCTGATTGCATCTTCGGAGACTGTCGAGCCTTCGGCGTATGGAGCCAACGAACCTGCTCGTCCGGTCGTGACGTAGCTGCTGACTCCGCGTTCCATATCGGCGGTGCTCAGCAGTAGCGTTGATGCGCTCGTTGCAGCAGGTTCGAGCTTGTCGATGATCTCGTCACCGGACGCTTGTGCGCGCAGGAAGCTACCGAGGGCGAGCACTGCGGCACCCACCAAGATCAGAACGCCGACAGTGGCGATCCATCTGACTCGGTTCCGCAACGTCACGAGAGGTCAGGTTAGTCGGGTTGTGCCCGGAATTCGCCTTTACCTAGAGTTGCCAGGGTGAACTCCGGACCACGCTTCCGCCAAGCCCTGCAGGAAATCCCCGGCTATCGGGCAGGTAAGCGCCCCGATCCCCGGACAGACGGGGTTGAGGCGTTCAAGGTTTCGTCCAACGAGAACCCGTATCCACCGCTGCCGCAGGTAGTCAAAGTCATCGAGCAAGCAGCGCATCACGTCAATCGCTACCCCGACCCGGGGTCGACGGAATTGATTGACGCAATCGCGGCGCACGCGGGTGTGCCG
>DMNR01000341.1:0-3955 GCA_003452655.1 Actinomycetota bacterium
CCGGTCGGCGGCGTGTACACCGTGCCCGACTCGGGGTCCCGCTCCCCCATCAGCCGCTTCTCGGCCATGCCCCGCAGAAAGCCCGATCGGGCGGTGCCGGGCGTGTAGCTGTAGGTCAACGATGCCGGTGTGCGGATACTGGCCACCGACTCGGTGTCGGCCAGCACGTCGATCGCCGACGTGTCGATCTCCGGCTGGCTCCACAAGCCCTCAGGCAGGGTGGAGATGGTGCGGTCGTCAGCACTCATGACGAAGCCTCCGTCGAGTCGTCGCCAGCCGGGGCGAAATGGAAGTCGGTGATCGCACCGGTGCGTACTTCGGCCCACACCACCCGAACTTGCTGGCCCACCGACACGTCGTTGGGGGATGCAACGTCCAGTGCGTGCAGCATCGGTGTGTCGGCGCCGTCCAGACGCACCAACGCCCAGGCGAAGGGCCGGTCGAACGGCTGGCCCTCCCGAGGCTCCGCCACCCACGTCCACGACACCACCTCGCCGGTGTCGCCCACCGGCACCAGGTCGGTCAGCGACTCGGCGGTCACCGGGTCGTACTCCTGGGGCGGGCAGATCACCGAACCGTCAGCGGACCGGATGCCCAGCAGTCGGCCCTCCCGAACAGCGGTGAAGAACGCCCCAATCACCGGCCCGGTCGTCCGTCGGAACGGATACTCGATGACGAGCGGCGCACGAAGCACCTCGTCGTTGGTCTGGGTCGCCATGTTCCCCCTGGTTCGATTCACGGCCAAACAAGCAGTCACCGACCAGCAACGCCGGAGCGATCCAGCCGGGACCGGCCAAGACTAGAACACGTTCTCGAAAGGCGGCGACGCAGCGGAGCGAACCAGACCCGCAGCTCCGTCCAAGAATTCAGAATCTACCGGACAGCAATGGGTGGGATCTGGATCGGTTTCATCGGCCCCCGTCAGAACGAGGACGGGGCCCTGGCTTCCGCCTTTCCACCTTGAACACCTCATCGGACGGATCGCCAACAAGAGCATCCCGAACCTGGGCACGTCGAAACTCTCGGATCAGTTCGGAGACGACAGCACCGGACGGCGCTGCAGCCAGCAGCAGTGCCGCTACCACCTCACGGCGATTCGTTCGCTCGCCCTGCTTTTCTGCCAACGCAACTAGACAGTCAAGCCGCTCGCTCAAGGCCGCTGGCAGCACCAGACCCACACTCAGTTTGGGTGAGTTGCGCAGCGACGAATCCACCGGGACCCCCGCTCCTCGCTCTACCACGGCTCTCCTGCAGACATACTAAGATCATATGTCAGCCACGCATTGGATGCGTGAACCCGAACGAAACGTCACTTGGAGGGGTCAGCGATGGGAACAAGTCAGGGCGGTTCCAAAGGATCCGACGCCACACGAGACCGGCCGACGGCGGAACATACCGGCTCCTCCATCTTCTCAGCGACAAACTTCCTTCTCGCTACACGTGACTCTGGATACCGCACCACTTCCGCAGCGATTTCGGAATTTATCGACAATGCAATCCAGGCGAAAGCAAAAACAGTCGACATCAACGTGACTAAGAACCTGAGTGACGTCCACCCGATAGAGATCTCCGTCTCAGATGACGGCAAAGGCATGACCGAATCCGAACTATCCCAGGCGCTCGCATTCGGCGGGAGCGCGAGGTTTGGGGACCGATCCTCTTTGGGTCGATACGGCATGGGCTTACCGAACGCCGCACTGAGCCGGGCCCGCCGGCTCGACGTATATAGCTGGACGACTCCAAACCGAACGATTCGTTGCAGCATGGATCTGGACGAACTTGTATCAACACACCAACCGGTGATTGCTGCGCCTGTGGAGACGCCCCGCCCAGCCGACATGGAAGGCTGGCCACAAGGCACCGTCGTTCATCTTCAGCGATGCGACAGACTCGAATTCCGACGCCCGACCACGATCGGAAACAAACTGAACAAGGCCCTAGGGCGCACATACCACCACTTCTTGAGCCGCGGTTTGCAACTCTCGGTCAACGGAACCCCAGTACTTCCAGACGACCCACTCTTTCTATCGGGCCACCACGAACACTACGCCTCCGTCTTTGGAGAATCGTTACTCTACGAACTGACCACAACGGCCGGAAGTGGCACCGTAAAGGTGACCTTTACGGAACTACCTGTCGAAGCATGGAGCGGCCTGAGCGTACAAGCCAAGCGGGACATGGGGATTACAAACGCTGCAACTATCTCCGTGGTTAGAGCAGAGCGCGAAATCGATTCCGGCTGGTGGTTCATGGGAAAGAAACGTCGACAGAACTACGATGATTGGTGGCGTTGCGAAGTATCTTTCGACCCAGAACTAGACGAACTTTTCGGCATTACCCACAGTAAACAACAAATCACACCCACACGCGAACTCACAACGCTCCTTTCAAGCGACCTTGAGCCTATTGCAAACGCCCTCAATGCTCGCGTTAGACGCCGATTCGAACGGGCAAGCCGCCAAGGCCCACTAGACGATGCGGCTTGCACGGCAGCTATGCGTTCCCAATCCCTTCCCCAGCTGCAAGGGACGGCGCCGGCTTCCACACCATCGTATCGCTTCGAAGTAGGAGAGGTACTCGGTACATCTGCCTTCACGGTAGAGGCGAACAACCAAGATCTAATCGTAACCTTAAACGAACGACACCCTTTCTACCGCGATGTTCTCAAACCTCTAGCGGAGAGCGATGTCCCCGGTGAGCGAAGTACTGCTAAGGGCGTCGCCTTGGTCCTCCTTGCAATGGCACGCACCGAGGCCTCCCTGACCAAACAATCCGAGCGAACCTATATTGACTTCTACCGTAGCGGCTGGTCCGACGTGGCAGCAACCTTCCTCAATGTGTAGCGAGTCCCTATGACCTGGCTGAGCCTACCAATACCGATAGACCTTTCGCCCAATGACGAGAAAACCCTCATCTCATTGGCGACATCCTTCGAACGAAACACCGACCCCGACCCTTCCGACACTAGAATAGAGGGAGCCGCTGGCGAAGCGGCAACACGAGTACTTGCTGACCTAGACAGGCAGGGTTGGAGGGTAAAGGTCGACGCCGATACAAACTTGCAAATATGCCCTCCTAATCGATCCAGCATCGCAGATGATGAGAAGAGCCGTGTCCAGAGTCAGGAGCTACTTAAACGCAACGAACAACTTAGCCAACCCTCCGTTCGTAGATTCATACAACGGATGGAGACGCCACGCGAGTCTGCGGGCCGGTTCGTTTCAATCTTTGATTTAATGCGCGATGGAAGAGAGTTCAGCACGTCACTGCGGAAATGGCGGTCGGCTGGAACTGCTCTCGGAGAGATCCGATCAGTCACCGATCCGTACGTCCAGGTCGTGGAGCCCCATATACGCGATGANTTAACATGACTACGGATCATGGACATATGGCGATACTTCCGCCACACATGGACCAATCAATACACAACGGTGCCCGGACGAACCATGCTGCTCCTTGTCCGCGATCGCGCCGTGAAGTATCACCCCGTCATTGGCATAGCCGCGCTCAGCAGCGCAATCGTACAAATGAATGAGCGTGACCGTTGGATCGGCTGGCGTACAGACGACGTGTTGGCGGATCTGTCGTCCAGAACTACATCGGCTAATGCCCGGTGGCTAGTTGAGAAGCTGGAGCGACGCCGAGAAGAGGTCTACGTAGACGATCTTGTCCGAGATGAGCTTTTTTGGCCAGGTATGTGGGACCGCCCCACCCGAGAAGCAGAAACCGCACTCCGCGTAGAGGCAAAGACCCGACGCGCTGACCACCAACGGCTGGCCCGCAGTTCGATCCAGGACAACCTCGCTCGAGACAACCCGACGTTTTGGCAACATCGGGCCGAAACCGATCTTTACCGAAGCAAACGCTGCCTATTACTCGCCGACCTCATGCGTGACAAGTCGGCATTGCAGGAATACCTATAACCTTCACCAGCTGCTGGCGGCCTCCGAATGGC
>DMNR01000341.1:4061-9121 GCA_003452655.1 Actinomycetota bacterium
TCGCTCCCTACCGCGATGTAATAGGGGGCAAGCTGATTGCTATGCTGGCCATGAGCCCAACAGTTATACGTGCCTACAACCAGAAATACAAGCGTTACGAAAGCGAGATCGCGTCCTCAATTGCAGGTCGACCAATCGTTCGACCCTCGAAGCTCGTCTATATAGGAACCACTTCACTGTATGGAACCACCTCAAGCCAGTACAACCGAGTCCGGATTCCTGGCAGTGTGCTTGATTCGCAAACTGACCTAAGGCTGGAGCGACTCGGCAAATCTCGATCTTTTGGAACGTCACATCTCTCTGCCGGGTCCGTAGCTTCCCTAGTTCGATTGGCCGAACAGGCCAACAATGGAGCGAAGGTAAACAGTATATTTGGTGAAGGAGTGAACCCCAAACTCCGAAAGGTGCGGGCGGGACTCGACGCCCTCGCATGGCCATCAGAAGCGCTTCTTCAACATGGACGGCAGCGGATAATCTACGGCGTAGCACTGGTAAACAACTTGAGAGAATATCTATTGGGAATGGACCCAGAGCCGCAATACAGGCTTCAGGTAGACCTCACCAATGACGTAGAGAGGATCTCCGCTTGGTGGGTGCAACGTTGGCTCGTAGGACGCATACAGTCCCAGAAAGCACTCAGCAGAATCGAGCTGAACACCCTCGATCGCCCGGTGACCCATGGGGCTCGTGTTCAAATGCCCTTCGAGCCGGATCCTTAGGCTTGCCAACGCTTTGACTAACCAGAAGTGTCCTCAACGAATACTTCCGACCCTGACACTATGGAGGCCACGTAACCTCCGGTATCAGGTTCTATGTTCACCGCAGCGCTCACGACCCGAAGCCAAGAATCTAACTCGAACTCAGTCGACTCATCCGCGCATCGAAGGACAACCTGCTGCCCGTCCTCGGGAATCAGGAGCCAACTCTTGGGGCCATTCCTACTAGCTACCCTACCTCGAACATCGGCAAACCCGTCCACAGGNGGGGTTCCTGAGATATATGACCAATAAGGGTCGCACAGATGTCGGACCGGACAGAAGCGGCACGTGTCCTGGTCAGGTCGAGCTTCGGGAGGATCCATGTCGATGTCTCGCCTCAGTTGCTCGAGCTGTGCTTTCGTCGAAATCTCGAGCGCAGACAGTTCGGCAGCAGTCGGAACCTGGACATCTAGATCATGACCGGGATAGGACAGTGTCAGCCGCGTGGCGTAAGGGCGACTGGGGTCGACATCGTCCCGAAGCCACCAAAGGAGCGCATAGATCCTCATCTGGTCGATGTGATGTGCTCGAGGAACCCCGGTCTTGTAGTCAATTATGTGGACGCTCGAACCGTCGACCGAAACCAGATCTAACCTACCAGTCATTCCCAGCCGGGATGAGGTCAAAGAGATTTCTGGGAAGGACCCGTTCGATGTCTCTTGAGATCGCAGATTTCCTGAAGGTATGGTCCCCGAACATGGTCCCCGACCGTCCCATCCTTCTCTGCCGACTAGAACAGACGTCGAGAGCAACGTCTGCACAGTTTGACGAATCTCTGGAACACGAGCCCAGAGGTCGCGTCGCAACTGGTCCATCCGTCCTTCGAGCCTGGGATTTGACGCTAGACCGTCGACCTGATGATCCAAGGCCTTACGTATGACGGCAGGATAACCACCCAGAGACCGTAGTACTCCCACAGCTGCGGCACCTTCGACACTCGTCGTGTTGTTCTGGACAAGTGCCAACACAATGCTTTCCAGGCATTCATGAACCACGTTGCCGACAATCGAGGCGACATTTGGTCGACTGGGATATCCGTATCCATCCCACAACGCCGGATAGCTAGCTCGCGTAAGCGACCAACGCCGTGGACAGGCGCCGATATCGCGCATACCAGAGAAACTGAGCCTTGCTGGAGGGGCTGGCCAGGTTCCTTCTATACCTCGGATGCCGGTTATCAACGCTCGATCACCCATTTGAGACTCGACGAATTACCTGCATGCTAGCGGCCGGGAGGTTCTGGCTGATTAGTAGGTCATCGATGAGCTCCACAGGGGTTCCAACGCTGAAATCTCTGGCATCCTGAAGCGCTGGGTCTGCTGGGAAATCAGGAGTAAGTGGTCCATGAATCCCCACTACTACCCTGCGACCATCCGTTTCGACCAGGATAGGGGCGACCACCGGACCTATTCCAGGAATTGTGATGTCAACGCCTCGACGGAACTCGACTCCTTGAATTCCCTGCCTGCTGAGATCCGCATACAGCCTGTCGGCCGATCGTTCCGTCCGCTCCGGATCGAGAACGGGTTCCTCTTCATGCAGGAGGTACCGCAGAAGACTCGCTCCCACATAGCGGTCGAGCAGGTCGTGCTCAAATCTATTCCTGAAGCTTCTCAAGCATCGATAGCAGCTACGATCGCAGTCAGCCGGACATGATTCGAGGAGTTGGAGAGCATCGTCGAAGATTGGTGCGCCGAGGTCTCCAACTTCCCGAGCAAATCCAGCTCCCCCTGCGAGTGTGTCGTATAAGTAAATCTCGGCTTCAAGACCGTCTTTTCCAAGATCGGTTAAGGCTGGGCGGTACTCCGCCTGCAATTCCCCAGCTTCGATCTCTAGTCGTCTCGTCGAAGCGATCGTGACAGCCTCCGCCACGGTGCGAAGTGCCACGTGAGTTGACAGATAACTCGGAGTGAGAGTGAGTGGGGCGTCGACCCTCAAGGCCAACAGCAGCACATCTGACACGAAATCCGTTCCTAGAACGAGACCACGAGTAGACATTCCACCCGGGCAATTAGGCTCTCTGGTATCAGGGTATGGCTTGGCATGTGACCCGAACACCTTGCTCGAAGGACTCGCGGACGGCTCAACGAGACCGCATTTGAGACAGTACGAATATCCCTCACTATTTGGTCCCGTGTTCGTAACCAGCAAGAACGTCCGGTCGTAATACTTCTTAACCCTCGGGGAGAGCTCTGCCCAACCCCTAGCATCTGCCGGAAAGGAGGCGACCAGTTTCGCCCTCGTTGCATAACTCCGAGCGGGTTGATCGTCTGGTGATGTTCCCTCATCCGTTGTATAAGGGTGGGCGAATCCCGGCGGACGAATCCAGTTTCGCGCCTTGCCAAACCTTGCTTCGGCGCCACACGCCGGGCAATCTCGCATTTCGTCTCGTTCAGCATTGGCACGGGCCTCGGTCATCGCGTAACGACAGACATCACACTCGAAATAGTATCGACCGTCCTTCCACGCTCTGAATCGATCTGATGGCATGGGCGAGTACAACGCACCGGAGGTCCAAAGCTTACCGTCGATCCAAACCTCCTTCCCCGGTGCGTATTGTGACAGGGCCACAGGGAGGCCTTGGCTCGGGGCATACTGAAAGACCGGTCGGTATGCGGAAGAGGCCTCTCCGTCAAACACGTGGAAGGCCACCACATCCGTCGGAAAGGCGTAACGGGGGAGTACCCCTTTGTATAGAAGGCGATCCAAGAGGTTCTCTTTTGCATCCCCGGTCCGGCCCGTCTCTTCGCCCACTTCTGCTTGGACTTCGGCAAATATGCCGACAGCGCCTTCGTTCTCGTCGGCCTTCGTCACCGGTTTCGATGAATCAGGACCTGCGTCGTCACTAGCTCCTGCCAGTTCAAGGGCTCGATCCATCTCCCCCAGGGTGTGTCCCACAAAGCCTTCCAGGAGCGCGGACCGGTCGCCCGCCGAGAGCTCGTTAGGGAGCCAAGAATCGATCGTATGACCTAGCTCCAACTCGTTCCCCCGCATCCAATCCGCGAAGCCATTTCGATTCAGGATCGAGGAATCGAGAAGAAAGTCGTCCACCTTCCCGAGCACTTCAAACAGCTGTGGCTGGGATGCCGGGTCGATCTTTGGCAACTGCTCCATATGATACGCCTGGAGGAGGAAGGCTGTTACATGGCGACGTGCAATCTCAACGTTGTCGAGCGCCAGGATTGGATCCTCAACCGCCCCTCGAATCATGGCGTCCGGTTCGCGGAAGAAGTGCTCGTCGTGACTATCGGCACTTCCGAACGCCGTTACCGTTGCAACGGCATTGCCGCGACGCCCCGCCCGACCTGCGCGCTGCTGGTAGTTGGCTCGTGAAGGAGGCATGTTCCTCAATGCGACGCCCGACAACGCTCCAATATCTATCCCTACCTCCATCGTCGTAGTGCACGAGAGAACATCGACCGCCGAACGACCCGTCCGACCAGTTGCCCCAGCTAGATCGACATCCTGGAATAGCAGTTCATGCTCTTCGGCCTTGGAGAACACAGCATCTCCCTGGGCGTCGCCGAGCTGAGCGGTGTGCTCGGCGGCAACGATCGCAGTGGGTGGCTTCCTCTCAGGGCCCAACGCACGCACAGTGCTCTGGCGATAATAACCCTTACGCGCTTTGAATACAGTGTCAGTTAAAGGATCCACTTTTCGAACAGTATCCCTCAGGCACGCAACGCATCTCGACAGACCAGGAAACGGACGTTGTGTTGTTTTACACGTATCACAATAGGCCCAACCTTCCTCTGTGTTAAGCGTAAGGTGAGAGGCTCGAATGCGAAAGGTGTCACCTTGCCTTTCACATAGAACATCCTGAAGCACAGGGATCCAGCCTTTTGCAAACTCCTTCTTTCTTTGAGGGTTACCCAACCATTTCGCCACTGACTTGAAGTTGCCTTTATGACCGTGAACCTCGGTCATCCACCAGGTTGATGGCATCGTAGGAAACCAAACGCCCGGAACTGTCCAGCTATTGATCCACATTCTGACCAGCGCCAGGCGCTGTTCCTCCGTGTCGAAAGGTGTTATCGGCGGCAGCGCAGACAGAAGATCGGGACGATAACGATCACGTTCGGCCAAGGACGCTAGTGCAAGAGACTCAAGTCCAGTCCACTTGTGCGTAACTGTTGCGATCATCGATCGCAGCAGGGACAGCGGAGGTGTGAGACCCCGAGCGTCCGCAAGCGCGTCCGACAGCGCTTCAGGGTCGGTGGGTTCTAACGGTCACTGCAGCCGAGGCTTGCAGCGTAGCGTTCGCCGGCTGATTGAAGGCCAGATTGGCGGCGTGGCTGGGCG
>DMNR01000183.1 GCA_003452655.1 Actinomycetota bacterium
TGATGGCGGAGTACTCATCAAGCGGATCCGGTCACGGACTGAATCCTCCGAAATAGTCAGAGGCCTCAGCGATGAGTTGCGCAACGCGGACTCGCACGAAAACTTCACTATCGCTGGGCAAGTCGTTCGCATGTACGACAAACATGGGGTTGTCCGTCGGCAACTAAACCAAATTGAACTCGGCGACTCAGTAGCTGCTGTCGGGGAAACAGCGATGGCGTTGACAGTTGGAATTCTTGCCGCGGCATGCGCACTCGGCGTGTATGGCGATGACCTCCTTCCAACGCCGGACGAGTTGACGTCAATCGACGGTTTCGCACTACACGTCACACTTGCTGGACTGACGAATGTCGAGCTTGAAGTTGATGGCAANGCGATCCGTGTGAGAACGGCAAGTGCATTGAGTTCCGCGATAACCCAAGCCGTCATCTCAGGTGAATTTGCCGTCGCCAGCGGTATCGAGACGATCGCTGTGGAGTCAGCAGTCGACGGCGCGATAATGACGGTGTTTCTCGGTTATGTGAGGACCTGGAATGAGGCAAGCGGATTCGACCGAGATCTCGCCTTCCTGTGCCTACTCGAGTCGGTCGAGTGTCCCGCCTATATGAAGCACACGCGCGAAGAGCTAGCTGGAGCGATCGCGCACTACGCGAATGAGGCATGCACATTAGATTTGCGTGAGAGGCAAACCAGGTTGTTCAAACTCACTCGCTTCGCAGCGGAACTCGGGTTTGACGAGCTCGTCGAGCAGTTGAAAGCGGTTCGAGGCGCAGAGCGAAACAAGGTTCTCGACCTCACGTCGCACGGACAGCCCTTGCTTACCTCAGTTTCATACGCCAGGCAAAGCACGAGTGCGGACCGGGCGGGCCTCGAGGTGGAAGGGTCTCCGCTCGGTGTTTCCCTCTGACGAGCGCAGGTACGAACTTCGATCCAGCTAGTAGCGCTTCCACCGAAACACTGCTCCTGCCGAGAGTGGCCGACTTGGATAGTCAGAACCTGCGTCCGACCGTCTGGTGACACCCGCACCCTNNCTAGTAGATCGTGACTGTTGAGTGGTGTGCGCGAACAATGTCAGGTGGGACATGGATGATGGCCAAGTGAGCACACCCACTCCAGAACTCGAGGCATTCATCCAGTTCCGCCTCGAGGCGATGGCTGAACGCAACGAGCACCACGAATTTGAGGAAGTTGCGACTCGAATCGCCCGCAAACGCATCAGTTCCAACATCCTCATTGCGAATGGTCCAGTGAGTGCTGGCGGAGACCAGCAGCGAGACTCGGAGTCGTACACGACCCACATTCCGAACGAACTACCGCACTCTGCGGGATTCTCTGCCTGCGCTTCCGCAGCCCCCGTTGTGGTCGCGTGCACCACCCAACGCGAAAACTTGAAGACCAAGGTTCTCGCAGACCTGGCTGGTATCTGTGCCCACAGTGCGGGACCGGTTGCCCACGTGGCCTTCTTCAGTGTTCACTCGATTCCCGAAGCAGCAACACACGAGTTGCAGAAGACGGCGCGAGAAGACCACAAGGTCACCCTGGACATCTTCAGTGGTGCGAAAGTCGCCACACTTCTGGCGGAACCTGACCTTGTATGGGTAGCAAGTCACTATCTGGACCTTCCATCATCGATGATTCCCACACCAGAGGGTGAACCGGGCCCACAGTGGTACACACAACTGCTAGATAGCCTGCGACGAAATGGCAGTCCCCAAGCTATGACGCAAGCAGCGCAGGGAGAAGTTGCTGAGGGACTGAGATACGCCACCTGGAGTAAAGCAGCGAACGCGGATCTGCCGGAATGGCTCGATTTCATGGGCGCGTTCCTGTCCGACGACGCGGACGGCCAGGACACCGAACTGGTCTTCAGAGCTTGTTACGAAATGTCCGTAGCCAGATTCAGGGGAATGGGCACCGCAGGAGGCGTCGAAGAGCTGATTCGGCGGGCCATAGATTTCGCGTGCGCGAGCACTCATCAAAATATCGTCGATGATGCCACAACACTGGGGTCGTATTGGGGAGGAATGTGGGCAAGCGGGGTTGGCGAGACGCGGGCAGCTGAGATTTCTGCGGAGGTGAGTCGTCTGAGGCGCCACGTCATGGAACTTCTACACAATACTGATCCGACAACACATCCGGTGCGCGCCGCAACACTGACAGGGACACTTGCCTACCTACATTTGATGCCGGACTGGGCCAAGATTGAAGAACAAAGTGGACAACCAAAGCATGCCGACGTTGCAGCGGATGTTGGAGTCCCACATAACGAGTTCGAAGTCGACGCATCGTCACTGCCTGCGGATGTCTTAGTCGATCTGTCGGCGGCCATGCAATACCTCGACCAGTTGGTAGACCTACTCCCGACAGCGCGTGCTTACTCCGTACGGCAGCTCGCTCAAATCTTCACAATGTTCGTTGCCCAAGCGTCTGATCACCCCAGCTACGTCAAAGTTCGAGACGCGCTAGACACAGCGACCGCAACAGTCCAAGGTGATTCAGATGTCGCGGAAAGATGCCGCGACCGCGCAGTTGCATTTGTGAAAGCCGACAAGCCGCTGGAGGCGTTAACCGAGCTTCACAACGCAAAGATCAACTGGTACCACGGTGACACCATGTACGGCGCGGTGTTGACCGTTCGCTTCATCGCAGCGCTGTATTCCCAGCTCGGATTGGCTTACGCCGCAAAGATGTATGCATGTAGCGCGGCGATGTTGGCGCTCAATAGTAGCGATGCTGAGGTCAAGACTCACGTACCGAAAGCTCTGGCAGAAGCGGCCAACTACTCTCATCGAGCGGGGTGCTGGATCGACAGTGCAAGGTTCAGCGAAGTCGCCATATTGGCTAGAAGCCAATTTCTGGCTGATCCATTTGACAGCGACAAACACCCAGAACTGGACGAACAGCTCGCATTGTCAGCGCTGATCCTTTCAGCCATTGACACGTATTGGCCCGATCTTGACGTCCTGATCCAACGAGCACAGAAGACCACCGGTTGGTATGAACAGGTCCGGCGAACTCTCGAAGAATCCGAGGCAAGCTACGCATTGTCTGAGCAGGAATTCCAGCAGCATGCTGTCGAGCGCTTCGATGGGCCAATCCTTGGCGATCTCGGCCCAAGGCGGGCCATCTACTTTCGAGCGCTTGGTGTGCGATGGTGTTTCACTTTCGACAACGATAAGGCGACAGTCCTGGCAGCCGAAGGGCTGTGTGCAACGCTCCAAGTCTTCCTCGCCGACATCGCCCGCCTACACCCGGTGATCATCGAAAGCACGGTCACTGTCAACGTTGCAGTAGCGTCTGGTGGCAAGCTCGACGACGAGCGCACCCGAGTGGATGACTCTCAACCCGAGATCTCCGTCGACGTGCTTCTGCCACACAAGGTTGACGATCTGCAAGAGCAAAAGGTGGCCCTGCTAGCGACCTGCATTCAGCTCACCCAGGCCGTCAACGCGCGACCGCCAAAGGAACTACTCGACTTGGTCGAAACAGCCGTCAAACAAGGTCTGCTGGATAAGACTTCCGTCGGGCGACCGTATGAAGAGGCGGCGGAACTGTTCGAGGAAGATCATTATGTGCAGTGTGCGGCCGCGTCCCGACCACGATCATCGGATGGCTTCGAATCAACCGAGTACGAGCCGTTAACAGCCTCAACTGAGCCGGGAATCGGATACGACCACACCGAGTCTCTTGAACTCATCAAATCGCGATACGAAGTGGCCAATGGCGCCCTCCGATACACCCTGCCGCAAATCCTCGAGGATGAGATGGGCAGAGCCACGATCGTCCGCTTGCGGAACGAGGGCTGGCTGGACTGGCAAATCCTTGCGGTGCTGTCGAACATTGCGGGTAGCTGGCGAGTCCAACAAGCGGGGATGCATCCTGGCGTAGACGACCCCTCAAGAATCAAGGTGATGATGACTGCGCCAGAAGATTCGACGGCAGCCATAGTCCCGTTGAGTGTCTTTTCTCGCGAAGCCATTGACATTCACCTGCTCATACATCCGCAGACGATCGCACAAGGCTGGGACTTGCACGGTCGACAGGAGCGTCCCAGCGAGGGAGCCATGCGTGACCTCTTGACTCGCCGATACGGATTCGCCGTTGACGACATTCCGCATACTGACCTGCTCAACTGCGTGGATGAGACCGGAAATCTTGTCTCGATCGTGAGTGAAGACCACATCGGACCCATCGAGTCTTGAGCCGTGTTTGCACCCGAAGCGCTCTCTTCTGCGATGCAGCTTGACCAGGCGGGTCTGAGGGCGCCTGAAACTCCGCCCCGTCTTTCAATCTGACGAGCGCAGGTCCATCTCGATCCAGAGCCACGGGCCCCAACATCTCGCCACAACACCCCGCTGAGCACGAAACTCAATTCGTGAGCAGCCGCAAGAGCGCTGGAACCTACATAGGCCAAACCTTGAACGATTCACACGGCCTTCTTGGCGGCGAGTCTGAGTGACCGTCTCGGGGTTTGATCCTGGAGTACCCGGTGTTTGGTGTCGTACACAATCGCCAAGACGGACTATCGCCGTGTTGAACATGCCCATTCGTTCGCAGCGATACCGCGCTTGATCTTTTCTTCAATGCACCTCTGTGGGACGGACGCCTATGGCGTCTGCTCAATGCTGGTCGCTTTGAGATCACAAAGTGACGGCGATCTCTGAGAGGATCTTGCACGTGGAAGCCGAAGCTGATCCGGCACGGGGGTCGTATCCAGATCCTCGGACTAGCGGTGAGCCGCGTGTCCTGGAAACTGGTTTGCCAGGTGCTTCACTGGATGCGGAATATGCGCGGCGCAAACAGGTACGCGAGGACCGGATTCGGGGGAAGCACCCGAGAATCGGTGGGTTGCTCCTGGCATTGAGTGGGGAACCGGCATCAACAACCGCGTTCGCCACTGGGGCGGCGGGGGAGCGCGCTACCGCCTCCCAGCTTGAAAAGTCTTGCGCCGGTTCCGCGCTGTTCCTGCACAACCGTCGCCTAAGCAGATCTAGCCGCCGCGGGGACATCGATCATATTGCGATCACGGCGAGTGGGATCTGGGTCATCGATTCAAAACGCTACGGAGATAAGAAGGTTGAAGTGCGTCGCACGGGACGCAAGGACAACAGGCAAGAGTCACTGTTTGTCGGTGGGCGGGACTGCCCCAAATTCGTGGAGGGCCTCACCAAACAGATCGGGGCCGTTCGGTTCGCGCTGGATAGTGTTGGCATTCGCGCTGATGTCCATGGCGTGCTGTGTTTCATCGACGCGAACCTGCCCATATTCAAAAGACTTGCGCATCATGGATCTGCCGATCACTGGCCGGAAAGGGCCGCCGCGGCGATGATATTTGTTGCGGTGATCGTGCTACTTGAAGTACTCGGCTGACTTTCCCTTGGC
>DMNR01000200.1 GCA_003452655.1 Actinomycetota bacterium
ACCCTCACCTTGGCAAGGTGATGCGCTACCAGCTGCGCTACGTCCGCATTGCACCCGACGCGGGATCGCCGCGCCTGGTGCGGGCACACTTTATCCGATCCCAGAAGTCTCGCCCAACCTTGGGGAGGCGCATGGCGCGATTAAGGGCCGGAGGTGAATGCGTGAGCGACGAAACTGCTGTGGCCTGCATCGGTGGACAGATCGCTTCGGAACTTGTCGACAGCACAGGAGACCTTTGCGCGCTGGACTCCGACGGGCGGTGGATCGTGGTTGTCGACTTTGAGGGAACTCCAACCTGCCTGAAGTTCGCTCGTTGGCGCCCAGGTACTCCAGCTTCGGTCGCCGGCCCGTGGCGAGGACCCGCCGTGAATCGGTACGTATCCAGCCTCGGCCGAGATTCGTATGTGGCGGCTGTTGCCAGTGTGCGAGAGGGGATCGCCGCCGGGACGCTCTACCAGGCCAATATCTGTCGGATCATGTCTGCGCCGATCTTGGAAGGCACTGGTGGCGATGTCCTCGGGCTAGCAGCGCTACTTGCGCAACGTAACCCTGCGCCCTACGCATCTTGTGTGCGTGTCCCGCATCTTGGGATCGAAATCGCGAGTGCTTCACCGGAACTGTTCATTGGTCGCTCTGGGAGCACCATCACATCTGGGCCGATCAAGGGGACGGGCGCAGTGGCGTCGGACCTTTCGGCGAAGGACCGTGCTGAAAACATCATGATTGTGGACCTGGTTCGCAACGACTTGAGCAAGGTCGCGCAGCCGGGTTCCGTTGCCGTTCCAAGTTTGCTGCGAGTTGAAGAGCACCCGACGGTCGTTCATTTGGTGTCGACGGTTTCCGCCCAACTGCTGACCGGCATCGGATGGCCAGAGATCATGCAAGCGACATTTCCTCCAGGCAGCGTCTCGGGTGCCCCGAAGTTCACGGCGCTGAAGATGATCGAAGACCTCGAACCGATGGCCAGGGGTCCATACTGCGGGGCAATCGGCTTTGTTGATGCCGACAACCGAAGCGCGAGCCTGGCAGTTGGAATTCGGACTTTCTGGCTCACCGACGGGCAACGAAACAAGGTTTTGCATTTTGGAACCGGCGCTGGGATTACCTGGGGTAGCGATCCACAGGCAGAATGGGAAGAGTCGGAACTAAAGGCACGCCATTTGACGTCCGTCGCGGCAGGAGTATGGACATGACCAATCCACCAGCAATCGTGTGGATCAACGGGGACCTCGTTCCAGCGGACCAGGCCACTGTCAGTGTTTACGACAGAGGGTTCACCTCCGGCGATGGTGTGTTCGAAACTCTCAAAGTCGTCCATGGGGTGCCGTTTGCGATTACTCGACACTTGCGCCGACTTGTTGAATCGGCCCACATCATTGGCTTCACGCCGCCGAACGACTCCCAATTGCGCGCGGCAGTAGCAGCGACGGTTGACGCGAACCTGGCGCGGCTTGGTGAACTCGGCCGCTTGCGATTGACGCTGACTGCTGGGAGACCCCGCCCATCAGGGTCAGTCCCCACCCGAGATGCATCGGATCTAACGCTGGTGCTCACTGCGGACCCGCAAGCGAGACACCCCGACGAGCTTTCCGTCGTCAGTGTGCCTTGGCCGCACAATGAGCGTGGTCCGCTCGTCGGCGCCAAGACGACTTCATACGCCGACAACCTGGCGGTGCTGGAGCAAGTTCGGCAGAAGGGTGCGGACGAGGCATTGGTGTGCGACACCCAAGGGCGGATCTGTGAGGCAACAACTGCAAACGTAATCCTTGGTGTCAAAGGTCAACTCGTGACGCCGACGTTGAAAACAGGCTGCCTCGGGGGAGTCACTCGGTCGCTGCTCATTGAGTGGGGAATCGTGCAAGAGCAGGATGTCGCATTCGCAGATCTCGGGTGGGCAGCTGAAATGTTGCTGTCGTCGTCAACGAGGAATCTGATTCCAGTGGCGCGCTGTGACGACCACGTCTACCCAAGTCCTGGTCCACTGGGCGCCGACGCGATCAGAGAGTTCACCGTGCGGGCCGCCCAGAATCTCGATCCGTGACTGGGATCGCGTCAGGTTTGTCGCCACAGCAAGTCAGGGGTGAGGTCAGCAATCGACGGTGCTCCGAGCAGGGCCATGGCCATCTCAAACTCGGTCAAGAGCATCTCAATAACGTGAGTGACGCCCTGTTCACCGTAGGTCGCTAGGCCCCAGATGTAAGGCCGCCCCACCATCACCGCTGATGCGCCCAAGCACAGAGCCTTGGCGACATCGGTTCCCCGGCGGATCCCACCGTCAACGATTACTGGGACGTCTCCGCCGACAGCCGCGACCACGCCAGGCAGTGCGTCGACCGTCGCGGGGACCGTGTCCAAATTCCGTGCCCCGTGGTTGGAAACCATCACTGCTGCCGCGCCAATGTCGACGGCCTTTCGTGCGTCATCAGGTCGCAAGATTCCCTTGGGTATGACGGGCACTGGTGAAGTTTGGACCAGCCATTCGAGGTCCGCCCAGGTGATGTTCGGACTCAGGTGCGGGTTGTAAATGCGCCGATGCGCTGGAGTCGGATCGGGCGTGACGGGCGACCCATCGAGAATCGGATAGGCAGCACCGTCGGCGGCACCCAGATTGTTGCGCTTGTCGCGATCGCGCGCTCCGAGAGTCGGGGTGTCGACTGTCACTGCCAGGCCCGACGCACCTTCGGCGACTGCATCGGCAACCAGTTGGCTAGTCCAGTCTCGGTCGTGTTGAATGTAGAGCTGGAACCACCAGGGTTCACCCACGGACTGTGCCACCGCACCAACTTCCTTGAGTGAGGTTCCCCCGAGGGAACTCTGGATGTACAGGGCCGCAGCCTTGCGTGCCCCGCGAATCGTTGCGGCTTCCCCATCGGGGTGGTACGCAGTATGGCGAGCAGTTGGCGCCAACAGGATTGGGTGCGCCAGGTCCTGGCCTAAGAGGCTGGTCCGGGTGTCGAGCTTCGAAACATCCACCAGCGTGTGCGGCGCCAACTTGATTCGCTCCCACGCCTGCACGTTGTCTGCGAGGGTCGATTCATCTCCGGCTCCGCCTGACACGTAGTCCCACACTGGGCCGATCAGGTTCTGCCGCGCGAGCGGTTCCAATTGGGTGACATGAACGATTTCGTCCCCAACGGGATCAGCCCGGACTACCTCAGGTTGGCTCATGCCATCTGAACGTAGCCCGGGCTGACTCACTATGGAGACCCGAGTTGGGCTTACAGGGTGGCGGGACCGCCATCTGAAAGTAGTCGGTCGATGAGTCCATCGATGTCGATCATGCCGCTTTCTGATCCGGCAGGGACCACTGTGTACGTGCGCATCAGGAACTCTTCGATCTGCTCGCGGGGCGCCTCCATCAGCGCTTGGCCGCTTGGTGACGACAACGACAAACAGAAGATGTCGCCGCTGGCGTTCTTGGAAGGCCACACCGCGATGTCACCGTCGCCGACAGGCTTACGTAGTCCCTCGGCGAGAAGGTCGCGGGCGAACACCCAGTTGACGTCACCTTCGGAAGTGCGAAATGTGGCGCGAACTGAGAATGGCTCGTGTGCCGCGTAATCGAACAGCGCCAACACAGTCACTGACCGCTCAGCGGTGAGGACGAGCTTAAGGTTCATCTCGGTTGTAACGATTGTGGGCAATGGTCCGGTAGTCATTTCTGTATTCCTCCTCGTAGGTCTCCGACGTAGTGATGCCCACTGGGGATCCCCAATAACCGCGATTTGGCAAACAAACCTCTACTTGGAGCAACGGAGTTGCCATCTGTAATTGCCTGGTGACTCTGCGTCCTTGGGTGCCGAACGGGGCTCGCCGGTGGCCGCAGATTGAGGTCACCTCGACAGAATTCGGTGCGATCGGGTCGGGTGCGAGTGCAGCGTGCTGTTGCGTCTAAAGTAGGCGCGCACACGTCGACGGTTGACTCGTCGACGGCGCACCTGTAGCTCAGTTGGTTAGAGCGCACGCTTCACACGCGTGAGGTCCCCAGTTCGAGTCTGGGCAGGTGCACCACCTGACGCACTTGGATGGCCGATGTCGGCCGCCCAGATCCGGTGAGACGATGGGCAACATGAATCGAACTCTTGTTGCCTTTTCAATCGGAGTGAGCTCCGCTGCACTCGTTGCGGCAGGCGTGGTGCTCGTGCCGACAGCCGCTTCGGCCCAACCGGTCGCTAGCGTCCCGGCGCCGCGAGCGCTTCCAGGCGTGGCGCTGACAGTGGTTCCCTCTGTGTCCGGGTTCGATGACCCCACGGCCGTTGCCTCGGCCCACGATGGTCGGGGTCGCCTGTTCGTTGCTGAGCGTTCCGGACGGATTCGAATCGTCAAATCGGGCAAGGTGTACAAGAAGGCCTACCTCAATCTGGCCGGAGTCATTGGTTCCAACGGTGGTGAGCAGGGATTGCTCGGCCTAGCGTTTTCCCCAGGCTTCAGCAAGAACGGCAAGCTCTTTGTGACCTACACGGCCCGCGACGGCGCTGTGATCCTTGCCAGCGCCAAGGCTAAGAAGGCGAGCAAGAACGTCGTCAAGAAGTCGACGCTGAAGACGATCTTGAGGGTGCCCCATTCATTTGCGACCAACCACAACGGCGGAAGTCTCGCGTTCGGTACCGACGGTTTGTTGTATTTCGGGACTGGAGACGGCGGAGGTTCGGGCGACCCGCAACGAACGGCGCAGCGATTGACGAGCCCGTTGGGGAAGATCTTGCGCCTCAATGTGGCCACGTCGTGTGGCAAGAAGCGGTACTGCGTTCCAACGGCGAATCAGTTTGCGAAGTCAAAGTCCAAGACCAAGCGTCTCGTATTCGCCTCCGGGGTCCGAAACCCATGGCGTATCAGCATCGATTCGGCGACGGGCAACCTATGGGTCGGCGACGTTGGCCAGGACGCCTTCGAGGAGGTCAACGTCGTATCGACCAGTGCCCGAGGCGTCAATTTCGGTTGGTCTTGCAGGGAGGCAAATGTGACTTTTAATGGTTCGCAATGCCCAGGTCTTGCTGGATATGTGGCACCAGTGACGACCTTGTGTCATCCCGAGGCGGTGTCGGGTTGTGTCCCGCCATTCGTCGGTGAATCGATTATTGGTGGGTACGTCTACCGCGGCCGAACGTCACCGGCCTTGGTCGGCACCTACATCTTCGCTGACTTCATGACTGGTCGCATCTTCGGATTCCAGTCGGGCCAGACCAGGCAGCTCGCTTCTTTGGGGCGGATCACGTCGTTTGGGGAGTCGGATAGTCGCGAGCTGTACGCGGTGACATACGGCGGGACTCTTTATCGGATTCGCTCAAATTAGCTTTCGGGATCGCCGAACCTCACCCGAACGGCCCATCGCCTCGGGCGGCCGAATGCCGATCACTTTAGGAACAGCACGCCATGGTGCTGCCCTTGAAGTGAGGACCTCGCGATGTTGCGTGCACCCAGACCCCGACCTCGCTCAACGCGGCTTGTCACGCTGTGCGCAGCTGTGGCGACTGTTGTCCTGGGAGCTGCTGTCTCGGTTGCCCCAGCGACGGGTTCGACCGCCCAGCCATCCGTTCAGTCGGTCGACACACGTGCCGCAATGGCTCGAGCAGGTGTGGGCTACGACGCACGACTGCTTGCTTTGATCAACGGAGCCCGACAAGCGGACGGTGTTCAACCACTGACGATGACTAAGAAACTAAGGAAGTCCGCGAAGAAGTGGTCGCGCGTGACTGCCCGAACCCAATCGTTGCGACACGATCCCAATCTGCGAGCCAGCGTCTCGCGGCGCGGCGGTTGTACCAATCTGCGCTCCTGGGGAGAGAACGTGGCGTACACCTCGAAGAGTGCCGATTCGATGTTCGCCATGTACATGAATTCACCGGGCCATCGGGCGAACATTCTGGATCCTGAGTTCCGCTTCGTTGGCGTCGGAACTGTCAACCGCGCCGCATCCTGGGGCGTCGTTCACTGGAACACCATGAAGTTCGTGACTGGTCGCTGCCGGTAGCATCCGAATTCCAGGTGCGGCATCCCGCAAGATTGTCTCGGCGTGGATAGGCTCTCGCTGGCGGATCTGTCGGTCTTTCTTACTAGTAGTCAATGGGAGTTGGGGCATGCCTTCGGTCACTGTGGTCTCCGGTGATGGCCAGGCGACGGAGTCGCTGCCTGAGGGCGCGACGTTCGCAGATCTGTTCACCGACAAAGCGGTGGTCGTGGCTCGGGTAAACGGTGAACTCAAGGACCTTGCGACTCAAGTTGAACCGGGTGATGTCGTTGAGCCCGTGCTGATCGACTCAGACGAGGGGCGAGCAGTGCTGCGTCACTCGACTGCACACGTCCTTGCCCAGGCGGTCCAGGACCTGTTCCCGGGAACAAAACTGGGTATCGGCCCGTTCATCAAGGATGGCTTCTACTACGACTTCGACCCCGAGCAACCGTTCACCCCGGAAGATCTTGCGGCGATCACCAAGCGGATGCAGCAGATCGTCAAGGAAGGTCAACTGTTCTCTCGCCGTGTAGTGAGCGAAGCCGAGGCCCGCGAAGAACTCGCCGGCGAACCTTTCAAGTGCGAACTGATCGGCTTGAAGGGCGGCACGCCTGCCGATGACGTGATGGAGGTTGGCGGCAATGAGCTCACGATTTACGACAACCTCCACCAGCGCACCAAGGAGCGGGAATGGTCTGACCTGTGCCGTGGCCCGCATATTCCCAACACGAGGTTGATCCCGACCTTCAAGCTCATGCGGACAGCAGCTGCCTATTGGCGAGGCAGTGAGAAGAACCCATCCCTGCAACGCATCTACGGCACGGCATGG
>DMNR01000186.1 GCA_003452655.1 Actinomycetota bacterium
ATTATCGGAGCACCTGGCGACGCCGCTTGCACTGCGCGAGCATGACCAGGCTCTCATCGACCGTGTATCGGGCCTGGACAAGGCTCTCAAGGATGACCGTGCCGCCGCTGATACCGCGGCAAAGAGGATTCAGCTGAGCTACCTCGTCGAGGAGTATCGGCAAGCCAAACACGCACACGACGTCGTTGACTTCGCGGACGTGTTGCGCCTCGGGCATCAGCTTTCCCGAAGGTCGGACGTGCAAGAAATTGTTCATGATCGAATTCGCATGACGTTGTTGGATGAATACCAGGACACCTCAGTTGTACAAGCGGAGATGCTCGCGCCATTAATCGGCGAACAGGGATCAGTGACCGCGGTCGGAGATCCCCTGCAAGCGATCTACAGCTGGCGCGGTGCAGGAGCGAATGCGATGGCCGATTTTGGCCAACACTTCGGCGACCAGCAGGGCAAGCCGCCGTTGGTGCTTCCGCTGAGCACCAGTCATCGCAGCGGTATCAATGTGCTGAACGTCGCCAACGACGTCGCGGAACCGATGCGGGCGCAGTCGGGTCAGGTAGTGACTCTGAGACCCGCGCCCGATGGTCCGCAGGGCCCGCGCCGCGACGGGGTTCGAGCTGCTTTGTTTGAGACGTATCGAGAAGAGCTCGATTGGGTAGGTTGCCGGATCGCCGAACAAATCGACGTCGGAACTGACCCGTCTCGAATTGCCGTCCTGTGTCGAGTCACGAGTGACTTCGCCGCAGTTCTCGAAGAATTGCATTCTCGCGGGATTCCGGCCGCTGTCAGCGGAGCTGAAGGATTGCTCGCGCAGCCTGAGGTGACGGACGTCGTGTGCATGCTGCAGGTACTCAACGACCCGACAGACAACCCAGCAATGCTGCGGATTCTGATGGGGCCACGGATGAGGATAGGGCCGCGTGACTTGGCACTGCTCGGAGTCAGGGCAACGGCGATTGCCAGAAAGTCGCGCGTTTCACGGCTGCCGCAAGCCAAAGACGGCGACGCGTCGGGCGCCGTTGACTTCACGGAGTCGATTCGCGGTACGGATCCTGCCGACTTGGTGAGCTTGGCGGAAGCCGTTGATGATCTAGGGCCGCGTGACGAGTACCCGTATTCCGATGAGGCCCTAGTTCGGTTGACAGGATTGAGTAGAGAACTCGCTGAATTGAGATCGGCAAGTTCTCTGCCGTTGCCGGACTTGGTTTCCCGCGTCATCGCCTCGACTGGATTGGATGTTGAAGCAAGGTTGGAGGCCTACACCGCAACGCAGTTCAATGCCAATCCACCCCAGCGGGGTATCGCGGCGATTCAGGCACTACACGAATTGGTGAATGCCGCGGAACGGTCCATGGAAGATCGCACTCTAGGTGGCTTCCTCAATTGGATCTCCGTAATTCGTCGAGTGAATCGCGATCCACAGTTTGAGGTCCCGGCCCCGGTCGGTGCAGTGCAGGTGATGACGGTGCACAAGGCCAAGGGACTTGAGTGGGATGTTGTTGTCGTTCCCTTCTTGAGCCAGTCAGTGTTTCCATCAACCAAGGCACGGAGCAAATGGACGACCAATATGCGCGAGCTTCCTCATCCGCTCAGAGGTGATCGAGACTCGCTTCCCTCGTTCGTTGGGTTTGGAACCAAGGCACACAAGATTTTCGGCGACGGTATGCGCGAGGCTAACGCAGATGAGGAACGCAGGCTCGGATACGTAGCGATGACGCGCCCGACTCGACTCCTTCTTGCATCCGGGCACTGGTGGGGTCCGACGCAGTCCAAGCAGCGAGGACCTTCGGAATTGCTTCACGCAGTCAGGGATCGTTGCCTCGAGCCTTCAGCCGTTGACCCGTGGATTGCCGAGAGCCAGTTCCAATCCAATCCCGTCTCCGGGATCGGTGGTCCGAGCTCTTGGCCCCCGAATCTTGAGTCCCTCGGGCGCGACCGCCGACTTGCGGCCTCGGAATTGGTTCGCGAGGCAATGCGCGCGGAGGCTGATCGAGTGTCACCGCCAGCGGCCGCATCGCTGACCGACTTTGAGCAGGAGGTCCTGCGTGATTGGGATGTCGACATCGAGATGCTGATCGCTGAGCGGTCGTTCCGTGGTGCCTCTGCTGAGTTGGAGTTACCCCGCACTCTTTCGGCCAGTGACTTTATGGCTGCCTACGTAGATCGATCAGGCTTCCTGGCTCGCAAGGCCCGGCCGATGCCGCAAAAGCCCTCGCGGGCGGCGTTGCGGGGTACCCGTTTTCACAGCTGGGTAGAAGGTCACCTTGGTCAACGCCCGCTGTTTGAAGAGTTGCCCGGCGCATCGGACGACGAGTTGTTCACCGAAGAGGAAATGGTTGACCTCCGCCACGGCTTCCTGCAAACCGCATATGCAGAACGCGCCGCATTCGCTGTAGAGGTTCCCTTCTCCATTGTGCTCGATGGCCTCGTGTTGAAGGGTCGTATTGATGCGGTCTACCGCGACGGCGATCGATGGGAGATGGTCGACTGGAAGACGAATGTTGCTGCCACGGCCGATCCAATGCAGTTGGCGATCTATCGTCATGCCTGGTCGCAGCTCATGAATGTGCCGCTCGCGGACATCAGTGGAGTGTTTGTCTACGTCCGGTCGTCAGAAGTCGTTCGCTACGACGACCTTCCTGATTTGGCGCAGATCAATCTCGCGGGCGAGGGCGACCTGCGTTGAGGTCGATGTCGACACTGACCGCGCAGTGGTCGCTGACCGGCAGTTGCCAGACTCGGGCCGTCTGTTCAGCCGCGGTCAACTGCGGGTAGTTCAACCCGTCGACCAGGATGTGGTCGAACTGGATCCTTGGTCGGTAGCTGGGAAAGGTCGACTCTCGAATCAGTGGAGTCATCCGCGTGACGCGAGCTGGCACACCCGATGGCAGGTTGAAGTCGCCGACAAATACCAGCGGGCGGGGAAGGTCGGCGAACCACTTGCGAATCTGCCGAAGCTGACGCACGTTGTAGCCGGGAACAAACGACAGATGCGCGGTCACGATGGTCAATGGGCCGGCGGCGGTCATGACGCACGCTGCTATTGCTGCCCGCTGTTCGTCGCGAACCCGAAGCACCCGCGGGCGTCCGTTGGACTGGACCATGAGCGGCATTGATACCGGCGCTGCAGGAAACACGGTGGTACGCCACTGCGTTACTGGCAGGCGTGAAACGAGCGAAACGCCGTAGTCCGGATGTGGTGCGTCAAATTCGTGTTCTCGCTCGTGTTCGAGCGCTGCCCGAAAGCCACCTGCGCCGCCGGGCGTTCCCACCACGGTCGGAACGAATCGCCATTGGTCAGTGTCCATTTGGTCGGCGACTACCTGAGTTTGGTGGACTCCGCCCGAGCGTTGCTGATTCCGGTCCACCTCCTGTAAACCGATTACGGTCGGCGATATCTCTTGGATTGCCTCGATCAATGAGGTTGCGCTCGGTGGCCCGTCGGATGGTGACTGGAGGTGCGCGGTGGAATGCGCTGCGGCGCTGCTGACAGTCTGCCCGTGGAGGATGTTGAAAGAGGCGACCCGGACCCGGTCAGGATTGGTCATCGGCTTATGTGTCCGCCGGTCGCGCAACGGCATCGTCATCCTTGGGTTTGCCGCTGTCTGCCGAAGGGGAGTCGGAATCGGAATCTGCAGAGTTCTCGTCTTGGCCCGGCACTGGAGTCGAATCGCCATCGGAGGGACCGGTACCCACATGCATCGCCGCTTCTTCGACGGGCACCTTCTTGACGCCGATCTTGGAGCGCATCCACTCGCGAGCGGGCTCTTCGACGAATCGCCACATCAGGTACGCGAGCGCGACCGCCATGACGATGAGACCGATGACGCCGACACTGCAACCCAGCAGCACCTGCTGCGGCAAGCCGGCGCGCCCGCGGGCGGGAATATCCAGCGCATCGTAGATGACAGCAAGCGCCAACAGCAGCGCGCCGTTGTAGATCAGCGGTAGGAGAAATGCGAGGTCGACCATATGCTATCTTCCGTGTGCATGGGCCATGAAGCATCCGCCGTCGCCAGGCGACTTGGGCAGTGCGCTTGCTTGAAGACCGGAATTGGCCGGACAATTACGCTTATGAGTATTGCTACGCTTAGGAGTATAGCACCAATGATTGTGGTTGTGGCAGCAGGAATTGGCGGTGTAGGGAGTACTTCAAGTTGGGGGGCGAAGCTGCGCAGCGCCCAGCCGGGGAATCAATTCCCGGCTGAAAACGCAAGTC
>DMNR01000139.1 GCA_003452655.1 Actinomycetota bacterium
GTGGCGACGCTGGCCGGTGGGTAGCTGCAACAAGTAACCCGCCTAATAAGAGGTCCGCCGTCCTCGGCGTTGTCGAGGATTGGCGGACCTTGACATTTGCCCCAGACAACTGGCCGAGTTCGTGCTTGAGGCAGGCGAACTGGATCAGGTCATGGCCGAGTTTGAATGTGACGCACACATTCGAGTCGTCCACGTCAGTCCCGGCGCCAAGGGAGCATCCTGAGATTGGCAGTTAGCACGTCAAGGAAGCTCTCAATACCGGCCACAATGCTTCGCTCATCGTTTCGTGATATTGGTTTTATCCCCTGCACAGTGCCGATTGCACAGAGCGATTTCGTATAATCATCCGACTCTTGGAGAGGGCGGACAGATGTTATTGCCGACCCTGGGAATTGGCTTTAGTGTAGCCCAACACGTTGCCAAAGCGGTTAGCTCAGGCACGATCCGCGATCTGGCGCCAGATTTGCCAGCCTCAGATGTCTCACCTTGTAGATTGTGCGACCTAAGTACTGCGTCTCGCAAGTAATCCTGTGTGCTTTAGTGCCACCTTAATGCAGCGGTTTAGCGGTTCAGCAATTGTTGTGCTTTGGTTCGCCAGAAACACTATTGGCAAAGGGGGACTGGCTAACAGCCTGCGGCTCACCCGCGCAGGGCAGCAAATCGTTTGAACGAGGCGACGTGCGTATTGATGTTGGAACGAAGCAGGACCGCAGAATGCTGCGTCGGAGTACACCGAGGGTTATGCCGCTCGGCGATGTACTTACCGCAGCCTACCCTAGTGATGGGGCTTCGCATCCAGAATCACGATGCTCTCGCGGAGGTATGGCTTGCTCAAGTCGCTATTCTCCGACAGAAGGTCCCACTGCTGCACAGGAACTCTACGAAGGTGCCGCATTAGGCTGACCTCACGGAGGTACCATCCCTCCTGAGTTCCGATGTCAGCAATGATAAGGTCCACCGGTATCACCACACCGGCGTACGCTGAGGTAGACACGACGATCCATACACTGGCTTCCGGAGCCGCCAGCCGCCGGAGCGAGCGGAGTACGCGGCGCATGTCTTCGAAGTAGGCCCTAATCATCTTTGGGATACGCGGGCTCCAGAGCGAATCCGCATGTCGCACGATCTCGTCATAGCTGCGCTTGAAGTTCGGACCGAACTCACTCTCCTTAGGATCCTCCCACTTCGCTTGAGTATGGGACCGCAGCGTCCGCATGCGGAGCGCGCGTAGCTGCTTCATCGACCGGACAAACTTGCCCAGGAAAAGCTCGGGGCGGTAGACGTCCGTGTAGTCGAACGAGTTAAGATAGGGAGGAGACGTTACGCAGAGATCGAACCGGGCTTGTTCGAGATATCCGTCCATCTCGACCCGAGCGTCCGCTTGATGCACTTGGGTATCTGCGACTGTGGACGAGAGAGGTGACCGTTCTAAGTCGTCGCGAATTACCCTCACGCGCCTCTCGAATGCAGCGCGAAAGTCCGTCCGCCCGTACGCGCGGTCCTGCCAGTTCGAGCGGTACCGGAGACATTTTCCGTCCTTGGTGGCATTACAGACGTCCATCGCAGCTACGATAAGGGAGAGGCGAAGGAGGTCTCGGGCAGCGGAGTACATAGACGACGTGGATTCCCAGCCACCCTCAAATGCCCTCAAGACTTCCCCGTTGAACAACCACTTTTGGGCTCCACCGGCCTCGGAGAACGTAGAGAAAGATTCGAGCGGTGACGGGGCGCCGGCGTCGACTCCGTCAAGAACCTTGGCTACGTTGTTTTCTAGCTCGCTTCGTTTCAACTGTAGCATCTTGGTTCGGGACACGAACGCGAGGAACGGGTTAACCTCGAAGCTGACGGCCCGGTGCCCCTCTGCCACAGACGTCAAGGGAACTGTACCACTCCCACTGAACGGATCCAAAACAAATATTCCCTCGTCGCGTGCGGTGTCATCGATAGCACGGGCGACGACTGCTGGCGAGAAGGCTTCCTTGAAATGGTACCAGCGGTGGCGCGGGAGGGACGCGGCGTCGGTCACGCTGATGTCATTCAAAGCACCAACTGAGGCAGTGGTGCCGAGGTTCAGCCGGGCTTGCATGCGGAAAGGGCAGGTTCAGCAAACATGCGGACGGGCTCCGCGAAGTCTGGACGGAAGGTGTGGTAAGCGGGTTCGTACTCGATCTCTCGGTCAGCGTACCACATAGCATCAGAAATAGGGAGTTGCTCGATCCCCAATTGGAGGCCACGCCGCCGAGCGTCGATGACGACCAAGTAGCCGATCGTCTCATGAGTAGGTGCCTGCGAGGCGTTTGCGTCGAGGTACTCAGCCAGTTGCTTCGCGCCCTCTCTGGCGCGGGCGTCACGGTACGGGAGGAGGTTGCCCTCCTTCGTTAGCGCGTCCCCGACCCACTTGATTTCAATGAGGGCAAGCCGCGTTGTGAATAGCCATGTGACATTGATGTCGACAGGGTGGCTCTCATCGACGACTTGTTCTGGGCGAACCTCAGTCGTAGGGATTACCGCCTTTAGATAATGAGTGAGCGACTGCCGCATGGCCTCCTCAGGCTTGTTCCGTAGGATTAGCCGTGTCCCGTTGGTCCAGACTCCGGCTAAGATGGGGCATTGGGAGGTGCTAACAAATCTAATCTTGTAGGCCTCTAAAGCAGCTTCAAGGGTTCGAAACGTTGGGATCGCAAAAACACTCGCGTGAACTCCGGAACTAGGGTCGTAGACCGCCTTCTCTTTGCCGCCAATGAAGAAGCGTTCCCCTTCGCCATCATACACGTAAACGATAGCCTCCATAGACAGGTCAACGAGGTCAACAGACTCCCATTCTAAGTGGAGGTCGAGTTTCCCGCTTGGGAGTACTTCAATGGCCGCTGCGCCTGCTCGGGCCGACGCGTCGTAGACTGTGGCCAACATCTCTACGCCGCTGAAGCATTCGGGACTGGGAGACAGCTTATAAAGCGAGGACCCGCCACTCCCGTCTGACACACGATGGACGACGACCAAGGAGCCTGTAATCAACTCAGGCTCAACGTGGCGGTAAAGCGCTCGCACAACGGCGAGCGTATTGCGCAGGGCCTGGGCTCCCAGAGCGCCGAACGCCGCATCGGCCGCGGGGACGTACTGGTCCTGGGCGATTCGCATCATGATCTCCACATCTAGTATCATACTCTAAACACTAGGCTTCGCCTGCGTGTGCTGGGGCATGAGTGGGCGCAGGCCCGTCGGCGGACGCCTCAAGGAGGTAGATGAGCCAAACGACGGCAGGGACCATAAGGTCGGCGACATCAATGCCGACAGCCTGGCTCAGTGCAGCGAACTGATCGTATAGGAGGTTCTGCCCAGACTGAGTCAGCAGGAGCCGGGTCTGCCCCATGCGGAGCGCACCTCGTACATCGGGGGCGTGGGCGACCGCGTCGCGGATCGTACCTGTGGGCAGGGCCAGTGTGCTTCCACATGCGCCATTGATGTATTCATCGCGCTCGCGGAACGCTCCGAGCGAGCGGAGCAGCGCAAGTTCTTCCGTTCCGCTCCTTGTGACCATGAGGAAACTGTCTGCGTCGGCCACTAAGACTCCCTGGTGGAGTAGAGTGTCAACGGCAGCCTGAACATCGGGGCTATACGGGTAGCCCTCCTTCGTGACGGCAAATTTGTACCCCCAATTTCCCACTGCTCGCCCTCGATAGAGCGCGAGCAGGCACGAGAGATAGGCAATGAGATGGACCTCAGACGTGGCCACCTGACCTAGGATTGGCTGCAGCCTATCACAAATCGACAAGGCGTCGAAGTAAGCGTCATGATTGCTCACGTCAATCTCCTCCCTCTTTGAGCGCTTCTTCAATCTCGTCGTACGCCTTGCGGAAGAGCCGTTCCTCCTGCACCTGGACGTCCGAGAGCTCTGTCCATGACGTCATCTTTTGTATGGTCATGCGGGATCGCCCGCACACGCGGGCTAATCTACGGAGGATCTGGGAGCTATTAATGTTGGCCGTCATGATAATGTCGTGTCCAAGTTCGACGAACTCGGCGAACATCGAGCCTGCACGCGCCTCATAGGCGATGTCCAAAGACCCTTCGGGCGTATCAACGTAGAGGGGGGCCTCGTTACCCTGCTTCGACATATACTGGGCCATTGCCATCCGGAGCGCGATGTCGAGGAAGAACCGTTGGCTCTCTGAGAGCTGGTACTCCTCGCGGCGGACGCTCCCCCTCATCTCCAATATGAGAGAGAGACCGATGGAGGTGATACCCTCGTTCGACTCGGCGCGGACGAGGATCTCGATTCCAAGGAATGCGTACGCTAATCGTTGGAAGAGCGGGACAAACTCATCCTCAGCGAACTCGTACTGTTGCTCTAGCTCGCGTTGAAGCTTGACGAGCTGCCGCATCAACTTGTCGCGTTCCTGGTATTTTGCCTCCTTTTGCTTCAACAGATCGGCGAGCTCCTCTTCCAGGCGGTTGATCGTTTCGCGCACTTTGGCGCTCCCTCCGGAGTCCGCTTCGAGGAGTACGCGTCGGTTGGCCTCCTCGAACTCGCGCAGTTCGTCCCTGAGCGCGTTGAGCCTGTCCTCCGCGGCGATCACCTCCGCGGAGACACGCTCTTTCTCTGCGGTTGCTGCTTCAAGGGCTTCCCTAGACCCTGCAACCTGTCCGTCGATCTCCTTGAGCCGAGCCAGAGAATCTTCGTCCGGGGTAGGGTTCGGGAGACCCGTCCCGCACAGCGGGCAGTGCCCCTCGTTAATTCTCACTTTTATCCCGCTGGCTACACCGACGGTCCCACATACGGCACACTCGTCCTCCGAGAGTGTGGCGGCGACTAGCGGATGCAACTCGACCCGCGACCTCTTGTGGACGTGACGCGAGAACTCCCGTGAGAACTCAGCTTGGAGGGAGCTCAGCCGAGAGCTTGCGGTCGCCCATTTCAACTCGGCGTCGCGCAGTTCCCCCAACTTCTTAGCGACCTTGTCCTGCTGGGCCTGAACGTTCTCTCCGATCACCCGATGGGCCCGCACCATTTCTTCGGGGATTGGCCCCTCAGCATCCTCCTCCCCGTCTTCACCAATTGCGTCCCGTATTGTGCTAATCCGGTTGCTAACACCAGATGCCTGATACTGCTTGTTTCGTGCCAGAGACCCAGCCCGCTCCATCTGGCGCTGCAGAGCGTCCGCCTGGTTCGCTCGGTCGAAATCTGATCCGATACAAAGGTGGAGGGCATGGTTGAGCGAGCGCTGGTTCCAGAGCAAGAGATGTCTGCCTTCGTCGAAGGTGAATACGAAGTGTTGCAGGAACACAAACTGCTCAAACGATCCGAGCCCTATGGCCTCAGTCAGTCGTCCATGGTACTCTACCTCGCGGTCCGACATGGAGTGACCCTCTCCATCGAACTCAACCTCGCCGTTATGTCGGACCTCAAACACTCGGAGGCCGGGCCCATCAAAGATCCCCCTGGTGAGTCGATACCGCCGCTCCCCAATGTCGAACTCTAAGGTGACAGAGGCCTCGTCCCGGTCTGTATCCGCGATGCGTCCGGTGAAGAACGATTCGGTGTAGCCGGAGGCCGTCTTGTGATACCGGAAGTACTCATCGATGTACCCACCTTCGTGTCGCGTGTGCGATTTCAACTCTCGTTCAGGGTCAGGTACAATTCCCGTGAGCCCGAAATTGAGTGCCGCTAGGAAGGTCGATTTCCCAAGCCCATTTGCACCAGCCAAGCAAAAGACACCGGGTGAAATCTCAATCTTCAAATCCGGCATCTTCGAATAGAGCGTAAACCCTTCCAACTCAACGCTGCGAACCTTTGGGAAGGAGAGTTCAGGGGATCCTTTCATGTGTGGGCTGCAACATGATTGACAAATCGTGGGTCGGTCGATGGATATCGTTCAACGAAGTAGAAACGTGCCATACCACAACCGTTCAAACGGCATAACGGCTTGCGAATCATACGGAACCTCCAAGGTGTGTTGCGCCGAGGGCACATAAGCACCGCTGGGCGCGTAACGAAGCGAATCCCAAGCGCAGCGATGGTTTCCGCTCAAGCGAGATGATAGGCGGAGGCGACGTTGCGCAAGCGACGAACCGACCCCATCCCGCTGTAGCTCGCGCACCGAGCATCTTGCCTATCTATGAGTATATGGGAATCTTCCACGATTTGCGTCAGGGGTCCTTATAGACGAGAATCGTCCGTATTTTGCCCAATGGTCAAACAACATGGAAGATCTCTGCATTATCTCCGTAGTAGACGAATATGCTGACGCCTATGACCTTATTTTTGCGCAAACAGAACAGGTTTCTATTCGTCAACGCAAACAATACCTTCGCCAAAATTATCAACACGGGATTTTGGTGAAATCGTGGGACAAGTTGTACCATTTTAGTGAAAAAGAAGCATTAAATGGGACGCATTCTACACAATCAGAACGGAAAACAAAGCATTTTAACCCACCGACTTGCATCTTGCAACATAACGCCAGAATTGCCAGAATTGGCGAAGGTATTGGCAAACCGAGCAGGTTTCTATTCTCCAAAAGTAACAAAAACGTATTGGGCACGGTGATACTGAAATCGAAGAAACGCACGTGTTCGCCGCTTTGCGCTCTTGCGGTCTATTGCAGACAGGACTGTTTCACATGAAAGACCCCAAACCACCAGGATCTTCGGTTCTGACGCTTTTTCGATTCCGTCAGCATCTTGCCTAATACACAAACACTGCTATTTCCGTGACTTGTCTTTAGTATACATTTTACGAGTCTCCCTGCAAATGTCGGCCTGCTCCAAGATATCGAGCAGGCCGACGGTCTTCAGGGGAGACTAGAGGTCAGCCGATCCTGTATCTTCTGATCACGGTTCTGTCCGGTAGTACACCCGGATGTATCCCAGCTTGGAGGGATCCCAGTACTCCTTGGTCGCCAGGCCGTAGTGGACGCCTGAGGCGTTGACGCTGGAGTTGATGAGGAAGCCCTGGTTCTGGCCGCTGCGCAGCATGTCCTGCACCGCCGCGGTGATGTCCAGCCGCAGCCAGGTGCCGATCTTGCCCGAGCCGAGGTTAGTCGACGGTCCGGCCATCCCGAAGTCGCCGCCGGGGGTGGTCCACG
>DMNR01000273.1:0-158 GCA_003452655.1 Actinomycetota bacterium
TAACCAAGCTGTCCCATGACCGGCTTGATCGTGCCGACAGAACCCAACATGTCTGGTGGAGCGGTCCGCATAATGACGGTCGCGCCGGTTCCATACGAGCCCTGCTGGCCAAAGCCGATCAGTCCAAGCGAGATCGGGGCGATCAGGAGCGAGAGCGC
>DMNR01000273.1:220-10427 GCA_003452655.1 Actinomycetota bacterium
GGGGCGATCAGGAGCGAGAGCGCCGGGCTAATAAAGACCAGCACCAAGATCCCGAGGGCCATCAACCCAACAGTGAGCACGAGGACCAAACGAACTGAAACGCCCTTGGCAACCATCGAGCCGGTGAGTAGCGCGCCGATCACCCCGAAGATCACCATGGGCAAGGCGATGATCGACACCATCGAGGACGAATACCCGCCAGCGGTCTGCATGAGCTCGGTGAGGTTCGCCTGCGCCGAACCCTGTGCGATGCCAGCAGCAACCAGGGCGACGGTTGCGGCAACCACAGCCGGAACCTTGAAGACAGCTAAGGGGAACGACGCATCAGGTTCGCGCTTCTCCACCCAAATGAACAACACACCGAGCGCGAGGCCACCGAAGATACACAACAGGACGACGGGATCGCTCCAACCCTTCGCACCGGTCTCTCCAAGTCCGTACATGAACAGCAGCAATGCGGCTGCCGCGAGGATCACGCCCTTGTAGTCGAACGCGCGCTGCTTCGACGCTTTGTTCTCAGGAATCGCAAACATCGCGAAGAGTGCGACACCGATCGCGCAGATGACGTTCAGTGAGAAACCCAGACGCCAGCCGCCGACAGACACCAGCACTCCCGAACCGAGGATCGCGACCAAGCCGCCGACCGCGGTGAAGGCGAACATCTTTCCGTAGACCTTCGGCAGCATCTCCGGCTTCGTGACCGCCGGGATCATTCCGATGGCCATGCCGAACAGTCCGGCCATGCCGATGCCGACAATGGCACGGCCAAGGATGAATTGGCCTGAGGTCATTGCGAACGTCGATACCAGTTCGCCAAGCACTGTGATCCAGGTGCCGATGACTAGGACGCGGCGACGACCAATCCGGTCACCCAACGCGCCTGCGCCGAGGAGTCCGGCAGTAAGTATCAGGGTGGCGATGCTCGATGCGAGCGCTCGGACTCCGCTGTCCATCCCGAGTGCTTGAGACGCAGTCGGCAACACAAACGAGTTGACAACAGGATCGACGCCGATCATGGCGGCACCGGCAATTGCCGCCCACTGAGCTAGCTTCCAGCGCGACTCCTTGTTGACAGTGGTTCGAGGCCAATGCAGATCGACACCTGTTGGTCCCTTTTCGATCGTTGCTGTCGTCATTGGCGCTCCTCGCATCGTGTTCGCGCGTGGGGCAACCCACACAATTGCGCCACAGCCACACGCTAGGGCCGCTCGCCCGCCATTCGCGCGAAAAGATCATCCATGTGGTCCATCGCCCCCGAATCTGCTTGACGGCCGAATCAGACAATGGCGACCATTGGTACCGTCTACACCGTGCGACTTGTGGTGGCGACCTGCTCGGTGGACTACGTGGGCAAGCTCAGCGCGCACCTGCCGATGGCAACCCGACTCCTGCTTGTGAAATCGGACGGTTCTGTGTCGGTTCACGCCGACGATCGCGCCTACAAGCCATTGAATTGGATGAGTCCGCCTTGCTCGTTAAAAGATGACACCGCTGACGACGGCTGCGGGACCTGGACCATCGTCAACAAGTCAGGTGACCAACTCGTGATCACGATCGACGAGGTATTCCACGACTCGACGCATGAACTCGGAGTCGACCCCGGCTTGGTGAAGGACGGCGTTGAGGCGCATCTGCAGGAGCTCCTTGCCGAACAGGTCCAGAAGTTCGGCGACGGCTGGCGCTTGGTCAGGCGAGAATTCCCGACTGCAATCGGACCGGTCGATCTCATGTGCAAGGACGCCGACGGTTCATCAGTAGCGGTCGAAATCAAGCGTCGCGGAGAAATTGACGGAGTCGAACAGCTCACGCGCTACTTGGAGTTGCTCAATCGAGATCCACTGCTGGCCCCGGTTTCGGGAATCTTCGCGGCCCAGGAAATCAAGCCACAGGCACGCGTTCTGGCGGAAGATCGCGGAATTAGGTGTGTGGTCCTTGATTACGACGAGCTTCGAGGGTTCGATGACCCTGAATCGAGACTCTTCTAGCGGTGAGGCCACCAAAGTGATTGTCTTCCTGTTCGCCGCACCGCTGTTCCTCATCGGTGCCTACTTCGTCAAAGACCAGCGGACCAAGACCGCATTCATCTTGCTGGCAATCATGTGTTTCGTGAGCTGGATCTTCGCGCACTAGCTCACGCAAGGCCTTGACTCAACCACTGCTGACCTAGGACTTCTTCGCCGCGCCCTTTGCCGCGACGACGACTCGGCCAAACATCGCTGGTCCCGAGTAGTAGCTACTTGACTTGTAGTTGTTCAACTCAACACCTGTCTTGGGTGATGAGGCGTGAACGAAGACACCCTTGCCAGGGTTAACGACGAGCCCCACATGGTCGATTCGACCTGGCAGGTCGGTGGCGTTGTTCAGCCGCCAGAAGACTAGATCGCCAGGCTTCTCTTGCCCGGGTTCGATCGGGACGACCCACTTGCGGTTGAGCGCCTGCGTATTCGCCGAGGCTAGCGGCCACTTCGAGCCAGCCTCCTTCCATGCTCGCCACACCAGACCATTGCGGCTGAACTTAGGGCCGATCCCAGCCTTGTCCGTAAACGGTTTGCCCACCGCAGCGATGGCGAAGGCGACCGCAGCCGTGGCAGCTGGCGTCTCACCCGGTGGAATCTCACCATCGAACTGGGTGCCCACCATCGAGACACCTTCACTCGCTCCGATCCGCGACTGCAGATCCGTCATCTTCAAGTTTGCTGCATCCAGTGTGTCTTGCGCCTTGCGCTGGAGATCGGAGATCTCGCCGCGAATCTGTTCGACCTTCTTGAGGGCGGCCAGTGCAACGAGGACCAGCTGATTTTGCGCATTGTTGGAGTACTCGATCATGGCGCTGCGGTCTGCGTACGCCTGAAGGTCCCCGCTGCTCAATGCCTCGGTCTGAAGGAGCCAGCCAGGATCAACACCTGCCTTGTAGACCTCACGCACGTGCGCTGCGACTGCCGCTCGCGCACGGTCGGCGTCGGCTTGCGCCGCGTTCGCCCGCTTAGTCGCACCTGCCAGCTTGGTATTGATTTGCGCGACTTCCTGTTCGGCCCGGCTGGCGGCGGCCTCGGCTTCGGCTAGTTCGGCGCGTAACTGATCCGCGAGAATTGGGTCAAAGGTCACTCCCCCGGCAGCGGCCACTGCAGGTGCCCCGCCGAGCCAGCTACGCGGATCCGCAATGGCACCGCCAACGCGGACCTCGAAGTGCAGGTGCGGGCCGGTCGTGTTTCCGGTGGCCCCGACCGAGCCAATGACCTGTCCTGGCCGGACCTTGTCTCCGACTTTGGTTCGGAACTCGGTCTGGTGGGCGTACCACGTCTGGACACCATCTGGATGCTGGATCTGAGTGAGGTTTCCGTAGGGCCCGCCGTTGCCGGTGAAGATGACAATTCCGGCCGCGGCCGCCAGAACCGGCGTCCCTGCCGTCGCGCTGAAGTCCTGCCCGGTGTGATGCCCCGAAGCCCACATGGGACCCGCAACTCCGAAATCTGCGCTCCATGCCCATTTGCCTGCCGGTAGCGGAATGACTCTGCCAGGGGTCGAAGAATCTGCCGCCGGCTTCTTCTTGGCGGGCATCGCGTAGGCAGGAGAAACTGTGAAGCTTGCGCCCAATGCCAGGCAGAGGCTCGACACCACAACCAAAGCCCCAGCACGGCGACGATGCGTCATCTTCGATTGCCTCCGGGGAAGTGGAGCTGGCGATTGCCGCGCGATATCCGACCACGCGTGCGTGAGTGACCTCTAGCGTCACCCACCTAAGCGCATATCGGCAACTGCGCGAGCAGGATTCACCAAAGATGGCACTCTGAGTAACGACTGTGGATAACTGTCTGCGGAACCAGACAGCCAAGATCGCCGTACCGAAACGACGCGTCGTTCACGAGCGACTGCCGCCAAGGGGCAGAATTGCGGCCATGACAGGCGCGAAAGCAATCGAGGCCGCCGAGGTCACGAAGTCATACGGAGACGTTAAGGCTCTGCGCGGTGTGAACCTCGAGATCGCCCACGGTCAATGCGTCGCGCTGCTGGGCCCAAATGGCGCTGGCAAGACCGTCACCACTGAAATCTTCGAGGGCTACCGCAAACGCGACGGCGGCGATGTTCGCGTGCTTGGTACGGATCCAAACCATGGTGACCGACGCTGGAAATCCCGCCTGGGCATCGTGCTGCAGGATGCCCGTGATCTGACCGACCTCACGGTTCGCGAATCGGTGACTCACTTCTCCAGCTACTACCCGAACGGACGCACTTCGGACGACGTCATCCAAGCGGTCGGGCTGGTTGAGAAGGCAGACGCCAAGGCCGGCCAGCTTTCCGGCGGCCAGCGTCGCCGGCTTGATGTCGCGCTGGGGATCGTTGGACGTCCCGATGTGTTGTTCCTCGACGAACCAACGACAGGTTTTGACCCCGAGGCCCGCAGGCAGTTCTGGGATCTCATCGACGACCTCAAAGAAGATGGGACCACCATCCTGTTGACCACCCACTATCTCGATGAGGCAGAACATCTTGCTGACCAGGTTGCGGTCATCAACCGCGGCCGCGTGCTCGCGGTAGACAGCCCCGATGCACTTGGGAACCGCCAAAAGTCGCAGGCTGTCGTTCAGTGGCTCGAAGACGGAGTACAGAAGTCGGCCTCCACTGCGACTCCAACGGCGCTTGTCGGCGAACTTGCCACGCGGTTGGGCCCCGAGATTCCAGAGCTTGCGATCCTGCGACCCACTCTGGAGGACGTCTACCTTCGGCTCATCGCTGACGATGGCGGCGACCTCAACATTCCCACCGTCGCTGGAGGTGGCAGTCGTGGCTGAAGCAACGGCACCCACATCCAACCCCAAGGCGACACTGCGGATGCCCACAACTCTGGCGCTTGGATGGCGCCGCACCCGCATCGAACTTCGCCAGTTCTTCCGCGACAAGGAATCGGCGTTCTTCACCTTCGCACTTCCGATGTTCCTCATGATCATCTTTGGATCGGTCTTCAACACTGAGATCGCCCCCGGCGTGACGTTCGCGCAGTACTTCGTCGCAGGGATGATCGCCTCTGGCGTTGTCTACACCGGATTCCAGAATCTTGCGATCACCATCCCTCAGGAACGTGACGACGGAACGCTCAAACGACTCCAGGGCACACCGATGCCCAAAGCCTCCTACTTCATCGGCAAGATCGGTTTGGTCCTCGTCGCCTACGTCGCTCAAGTGATCTTGCTCGGGATAATCGGCGTGCTCTTCTTCAAGCTCGAACTACCCACGGAAGCCAGCAAATGGCTGACCTTTGCCTGGGTATCGGTGCTCGGTCTGTTGTGCTGCACGCTTCTGGGCTTGGCCTTCTCCTCCGTTCCCAAATCCGGCCGAGGCGCCCCGGCGATTGTGAGCCCTGTCGTCCTGGTTCTGCAATTCACGTCCGGCGTCTTCTTCGTCTTTAGCCAACTACCCGTGTGGATGCAGCACCTTGCATCACTGTTCCCCCTGAAGTGGCTTGTCCAGGGAATGCAATCGGTGTTCCTCCCGGAGTCGTTTGCCAGCCAAACGACCGGGACTGACTCGTGGCAACTGGGACAGGTTGCCTTGGTGCTCGGTATCTGGACCATTGGCGGCCTGGCAGTAGCGCTCCTAACGTTCAGATGGCAGAGTCGAAGCCGATAGTCCGCACAAACCCTCTGGAGTAGTCATGAACATTGCTGTGCTCGGAACAGGAAACGTCGGAAAGGCGCTTGCCGGTGCGCTTGCGGCCGCAGGACACGTCGTCACCATGGGTTCTCGAACTGCGGACAATGAGGCAGCGTTGGCCTGGACGACCGACAACGGCGTGCTGCTGGCAACATTCGCCGATGCCGCCAGCGCCAGCGATCTCGTCATCAATGCCACGGGTGGCGGGGTCTCTCTGGCCGTCCTGAATTCGGTGGGCGAGCAGGCGTTGGCGGGCAAGGTCCTCATCGATGTGGCCAACCCCCTCGACTTCTCGAATGGCTTCCCGCCCACGTTGTCCGTATGCAATGACGACAGCCTGGGCGAGCAGATTCAGCGAGAGTTCCCTTCTGCCCGGGTTGTGAAGGCCCTAAACACGCTGAACTGCGAACTCATGGTCAATCCCAGCGGTTTGCCGGGCGATCATGTGCTCTTCATCGCCGGTAACGACGCCGATGCCAAGTCGAAAACGATCGCCCTCCTCTGGGAATTCGGTTGGCCGGCCGAGCGGGTTCTCGATCTCGGAGACATTTCGGCCGCCCGCGCGACAGAGATGTACCTCCCGCTGTGGCTGCGCCTAATGCAGACTGTTGGCAACGCCAATTTCAACATCAACGTGGTCACCGGGAACACGCCTTAGCGCCTCGGGTCAACGCGACGGGCAGACCATTGACCCGCCAGGATGGACTGGTGAAACTCCACGTCGACTCCGAGGTCGGCCAACTCAAACAGGTCATCCTTCATCGACCTGGCCTTGAACTCGCTCGTCTGACTCCCGACAACGTGCATTCGCTGCTCTTCGATGACGTTATGTGGGCGGAACGAGCGCGCGAGGAACACGATGCTTTCGCCGAGGTCCTGCGGCTGCGCGGAGTCAGGGTCCGTTACTTCGCGGACTTGCTCGCTGACGTCCTGGCGACGCCCGAAGGGCTCGACTTTGTCACCTCGCGACTCTTCAACAACAACACAGTGGGTCCGGAACTCGTAGAGGCATGCCAGCACCTCGTGGCCGAAGTTGAACCGACGCGTCTCGCCGAACTGTTCATCGGCGGCATCCTCAAGCAGGACATCGACATTCCCAGTGCGCACCAGTCCTTGTTGTGGGACAGCCTCGGACCCGAAGATTTCGTTCTCACCCCGCTGCCGAACCATCTGTTCCAGCGGGACAACAGTGCGTGGATCTACGACGGGGTATCGGTCAATCCGATGGCTCACCGAGCACGCAAGCGTGAAGTCGTCCACTCACGGGCGATCTGGAACTTCCATCCCGAGATTCGGGTAACACCTCCACAGATTTGGCAGGGCGACGACGACCTTCCACACGAGCCCGCCACCATCGAGGGCGGGGACATCCTGGTGATCGGCAAAGGCGCCGTCATGATCGGACTCTCGGAACGCACGACTGCACAAGGCATCAGCAAGCTTGCCCACAGCTTCTTCGCCGACCCAAAGAATCACGTCACGCGCGTGATCGTTGCGGAACTTCCGAAGCAGCGTGCGTTCATGCACCTGGACACGGCGATGACGATGGTCGACCGGAATGCCTTCAGCGTGTACCCGTACTTGGATCGCCATCTGAGGTCGTGGACGTTGGAGAAGCAGGACGACAGCGGCGCCTACCGCCTGACGGAGAACTCCGAACTCTTCGAGGTTGTGCGAGAGACCCTCGAACTCGACGAGTTGCGGGTGCTTCAGACACCGATCGACATGATGGGTGCGCAGCGCGAACAGTGGGACGACGGCTGCAACTTCTTGGCAGTGGAACCCGGTGTCGTGGTTGGCTATGAACGCAACACCACCACCAACACGTTTCTACGTGACAACGGAATCGAAGTCCTGGAGATCGTCGGTTCGGAACTAGGCCGAGGACGCGGCGGTCCGCGCTGCATGAGTTGCCCGATTGAACGAGAGGCTGTCTGACGTGACCATTGAACTGTCTGGCGACGGAATCGCAGCACTGAAGTTCCATGGTCGCGATTTCCTCAAGGAGTCCGACTTCAGCGCCGCGGAGTTCACCTCGTTGATCGAACTTGCAGAGGTGCTCAAGCTCGCGAAGAAGTCCGGTTCTGAACCTCGATTGCTTGCTGGGAAGAACATCGCACTGATCTTCGAGAAGTCCTCTACCCGGACTCGGTGCGCGTTTGAAGTTGCCGCAGCGGACCAGGGAGCAAACACGACCTACCTCGATCCGAAGTCGTCTCAGCTCGGACACAAGGAATCCGTCGCGGACACTGCCCGGGTGTTGAGTCGTTTCTACGACGCGATCGAGTTTCGTGGGGCTGAGCATGCACTCGTCGAGGAGCTTGCGACACATTCGGACGTCCCGGTCTACAACGGCTTGACCGACACTTGGCACCCCACCCAGATGTTGGCCGATTTCCTCACAATGGCTGAGAACGCCGACGGTCGCAATTGGTCGGACATCAGCTATTGCTACCTCGGCGATGCCCGCTACAACATGGGCAACTCGCTGCTCGTCACCGGCGCGATCCTCGGCGCAGATGTGCGAATCGCGGCGCCGAAGCAACTGTGGCCGACCCGGGATGTTAGGGAGTTGGCCGATGCCTTGGCTGCGACTAGCGGGGCGACCATCACCTTGACCGAAGATCCATCTGAAGGTCTAAGCGGCGCCGAGTTCGTTCATACCGACGTGTGGGTCTCCATGGGTGAACCTGCCGACGTCTGGCGGGAGCGCACGCAGATCCTTGCGCCTTATCGAGTGGATGAGACCGCGATGGCCACAACTGGTCGCGCCGATGCCAAATTCATGCACTGCCTGCCGGCGTATCACGACACGAATACAGCGATCGGCGCCGAGATCGCGGAACTGACCGGCCTCACCGATGGCATTGAGGTCAGCGACGCGGTCTTCTCGGGAACGAACAGCCTCGTGTTCGATCAGGCCGAGAATCGCTTGCACACCATCAAGGCCTTGCTCGTCGCAACGCTTGCCTAGGCCGTGAACCGGTCTCTAGCCGCCTTGTGTTGATCTCTCGACCACCACACATTGGTGACGCCGCGCGGCCTAGAGTCTGGCCGTTGGCCACTAGGAGAGGCAGGCGGTGAGGGCAATGGGCGAAGCCGCCGACCAAGTTGCGTCGACGGTCGAGGCACCCCGGGATCCGACTGCCCCCGTGCAGAGCCACACCAAACATCTGCTGAAAGTGCCCGGGGCTACTGCGCTGATCATCGGCGGTGTCATTGGGACGGGGGTCTTCACACTCCCGTCATCGCTTGCGCCATACGGCATGCTCGCGATCGTCGCGCTGGTGATCGTCACCCTTGGCGCCATTTCGGTTGGTTTGTTGTTTGCCATGATGGCCCGTCGCATTCCGCGGGCAGGTGGACCCTACGCGTACCCGCACGAAGTCTTCGGCGATCTAACGGGCTTCACAGCCGCGTGGTCGTATTGGCTGACCACCGCCGTCGGCAATGCCGGAATCGTCGTGTCGTGGGTCTTCTACGTCAACGCGATGTTCGGGTGGGACTCCGACAACCAGGCCCGGAACCTGTTGGTCGCGCTCGTGGGCTTGTGGGTGCCGGTCGCGATCAACTTTATTGGCCTGGACCATGTGCGTCGCTTCCAAGTCGTCACCGTGATCGTCAAGGTGATCCCGTTGATCTTCATGGCGACGGTCGGAATCGGGTACGCCATCGCGCGCTGGAACTTCCCCGAGTGGAACCCCAGCGGCGGGGTTCCGTGGGAGGTGGTCACGACGGCCGGGGCATTGGTGCTGTTCATCTACCTTGGGGTCGAGGACGCAACGTCCGCAGCAGGTCGGGTCGAGAATCCAACCAAAACTGTCCCGCGCGCGACCATCATCGGAACACTTGTCTGCGCGACGCTGTATGTGCTCTCGACATTGGCGATCTTCGGACTTGTCCCCGGCAGCGAACTGACGTCGACCGGAGCGCCGTTTTCTTTAGCAATCCAAGAGATCACTGGTATCCCGTGGTCCGGTCAGGCAATCGCGTTCTTTGCAGTCGTTTCGGGGATCGGCGCACTCAATGGGCTGACGTTGCTGGTTGCCGAAGTCCCGCGCGCGGCGGCGGCAGATGGCATCTTTCCTCGGGCATTCACCAAACTCACCAACCGCGACGCCCCCTGGGTTGGCCTGTTGACGTCGGCCATCCTCGCCACTGCACTTGTCGTCATTAGCGGTCTCGGAAATTCCGGGCTCTCAATGTTCAACACCTTGATCCTGATCACCGGGATCACTTCAGCACTGCCGTACTTCCTGACTGCGATGGCTTCGATGTACTTGCTCTTGGCGCGCGGCCAACGACCACACCCGGCGGCACTCGCTCGTGACCTCGGTGTAACTCTGGTTGCCGCGATCTTCTCGATCTGGTGCATTGTGGGATCAGGCATTCAACCGGTGATCTACGCAGCCATCCTGATCGCGGTTGGGTACGTGGTGTATGGACTAGATCGTGCGAAGCGTCGCCGGACTCAAATGGCACCCTAACCCCAGCTCAAGATCTTTTGCATATCCCCTCGGTGTTGCCCTTTTTGGCCCGGAATCGGACCTAAAAAGGG
>DMNR01000282.1 GCA_003452655.1 Actinomycetota bacterium
GCGCTATTGGGAGCAGGAATTCTCCCAACTCAGACCGGTCAAACGCCGCGGGAACCGGCGCTATTACCAGCACCACGAGGTGCTGTTGGTTCGCCGCATTCGCGAGCTTCTCTATAGTCAGGGCTTCACGATCAGCGGTGCGCGCAATCGCCTCGACGAAGCTGTGCTTCAAGATGAGGCCGACGCCAATTCGTCCGGGCTGACGCCGGAAATGCTGCGTGCCGAGTTGTTGAGCATCGCAGAAATGCTTCGGGTTTGAGCCGTCGCGGTGTTTGCTTTATAATTATCAATTAGTCGGGGCGTGGCGCAGCCTGGTAGCGCACTTGCATGGGGTGCAAGGGGTCCCGAGTTCGAATCCCGGCGCCCCGACCAAAGGACCAGAGAAAAGAGCCAACGCTGTCAGGTTGGCTCTTTTCTTGTGTGTACAGAGCCGCCGAGTTCATTCGCGCTTCGACCGAGTCGTCTTCAGTGGTGTATCGTGTAGTGTAGATTGTCTGCCGTTCACCACTGAATCGCTCGATGGAGAAATCACGGCCAGTCCCCGTGCTGTTGCGGAGATTGCTTTCCCGCTGACCTAGCAGCGGTCGGACCTCGCCCGCTCTGCCCTGGAATACCCTGCATGAACGACGAACTACTTCGCTGGACGGATGACACCGGATCGCACGACAGCGCGGTCCCTGGTGGTCAGTGTCCCTGGAAGATTCTGGTGGTCGACGACGACCCAGAAGTGCATGGCGTGACGCGCTTCGTTCTCGACGGCCTGCACGTCTTCGGGCGGCCGCTGCGTCTGCTGCACGCGTTCAGCGGCGAGGAGGCGCGCAGGCAGTTGCAGGTGCATCCCGACATTGCCGTCGCTCTGCTGGATGTCGTCATGGAGACGGCACAGGCGGGCCTCGATCTGGTCGGCCATATTCGTGACGAACTCGGCATGAGCGAGTGCCGCTTGATCCTGCGCACCGGCGAGCCGGGTTATGCGCCCGAGCTGACCGTCATCCAGGAATACGATATCAACGACTACCGTACCAAGGCCGAACTGACCCACACTCGCCTGATCACGACCGTCAGTTCGGCTCTGCGCTCGTACCAGCAACTGCACGCGGTCGCCGAACATCGGCGCGGTCTGGAACTGATCGTTCGAGCCGCCGCCGATCTGATGGAGGAGCGCGCCATCGCCAATCTGGCGGAGGGTGTGCTCACGCAGCTCGCGGCCCTGCTCAAGCTGCCGGTAGACGGCATCGTGTGCACACAGAAGGGGTCACCGCTGGGCGGCGATGGCGACCACTGCTATGTCGTGGGTGCCGCCGGTCGTCACGCGGGCTATATTGCTCAGCCGCTGGAGACGTTGCCGGATGAGCGTATCGTTGCTGCCATCCTGGCCAGCGTGGCACGTCGCCAGCACGTCTTTGGCAGCGACTACGCGGTCCTCTACCTGAAGGCCTCACCGCATCAGGAGGCGGCGATCTTCCTAGATTCCGGTCAGGTGCTCGAGACTCTCGACCGCACCCTGCTCGACGTTTTCGTTGCCAACATTGCCGCCTGCTTCCGTAACGTCAAGCTGGTCGAGCGCCTCCTGCATGCACAGCGGGAAATCGAGCAGCAACGTGCCTTCCTCAGAGCGGTGATCGACGCCAATCCGCACTTCGTCTTCGTCATCGATCGGCAGGGGACGATCCGCCTCGCCAACCGCAGCTTGGCGGTGAGCTTTGATCTGACGCCCGCGCAAATGGTCGGACACGCCCTGCCGGACTTCGTGACCGACCCTGATCTCCTGCAGACGCTTCGCGACGATGACCGGGCCATCCTCAGCGGCAAACGGCGTCGCGTCGAGCGCGAGATTCGGTTTGTGGACCGGGCGGGTGTAGTGCGCTGGTTCCACACCATCAAGGCGCCGATTGTCAATGGCGATGGCGAGGTCGAGCAACTGATCGGCGTCTGTAGCGACATCAGCGAACGCAAGCTTGCGGAACAGGCTTTGTTCGAAGCCAAGGAGCGAGCCTTGGTGACCCTGCATTCGATCGGCGATGCCGTGATCACCACGGATGCGAGTGGGCATGTCGACTACCTGAATCCTGTGGCGGAAGCGCTTACCGGCTGGACGATGGCGGAGGCGAGGGGCAGGTCGTCCGGTGAGGTGTTCCCGATCGTGCATGACCAGACGCGTCGGCCGGTCGCGGATCCGGTCAGTCGCTGCCTCCAGCAAGGACGCATCGTTGCCCTGGCCAGCCATTCGCTATTGGTCGCGCGCGACGGCCAGGAGTACGACATCGACGATTCGGCAGCGCCGATTCGTGGTCGGGACAACCAGCTCCTCGGCGTCGTCCTCGTGTTCCGCAACGTCACCGAGACGCGCGAGCTGGCACGCCAGTTGGCGCATGATGCCACGCACGACGCTCTGACCGGCCTGATCAATCGGCCCGAGTTCGAGCGGCGATTGCAGCGAGCCGTCACCAGCGCGCGTCAGGACGGCGCCCGGCACGTCCTGTGTTATCTCGACCTGGATCAGTTCAAGGTGGTCAACGACACCGCCGGCCATGCGGCCGGTGATGAGTTGCTGCAGCAGATCAATACGATTCTGGCCGGCATGTTCCGGGAGAGCGACACGCTGGCGCGGATTGGCGGTGACGAGTTCGCGCTCCTGCAGGAAAACTGTCCGCTGGATCGCGCCTACGCCATTGCCCAGTCCGTCGTGAGCAACGTCCGTGAGCACCGCTTCAACTGGCAGGGGCGAAGCTACCAGATCGGCGTCAGTATTGGCCTGGTGCCGATCACGGCCGAAACCCAGGATACCGTCCAGTTGCTGACCGAAGCCGATATTGCCTGCTATACGGCGAAGGAACTGGGTCGCAACCGCGTCCATGTCTACCAGCGGACAGACAGCGAGAGCGTTCAGCGTCACAGCGAAATACTCGGTGCGGCCGGTCTGCGCGACGCGCTCGACCAGGGCCTGTTCCGGCTTCACTACCAGCCGATCGTGGCTTTGCAGGGCCCCGACTTCCGCACGGTGCGCTACGAGGCGCTGCTGCGCGTCGCTCATCACGGCAACACCCAGCGCAAGGGGGAACTGGTCTTGCCGGCGGCCTTCATTCCGGCGGCGGAACGTTACAATCTGATGGGCGCCATCGATCGCTGGGTGATTCAGGCTGCCTTCAGGGAATATGCAAGCGGAGTCGGTCTCGGCGGTGCCAGACTGGCGATCAACCTGTCGGGAAACTCGCTCAGCGACGAGAGTCTCCTCGCTTTCATCGAAAGCCAGTTTGTCGAACACGCGTTCCCGCCGGAAAGGGCCTGTTTCGAGATCACGGAAACCGCCGCCATTCAGAATCTGGGACCTGCGCTCGGTCTGATGGCCACGCTCAAGGGGCACGGCTGTCAACTGGCGCTTGACGATTTCGGCAGTGGACTCTCCTCGTTCCATTACCTCAAGACGCTGCCTGTCGACTACCTGAAGATCGACGGCAGCTTCGTCAAGGACATGTGCGAGGATCCCAGGGACGCTGCCCTGGTGGCTGCCATCAACCAGATGAGCCACGCGATGGGGATTCAGACGGTCGCCGAGTACGTGTGCAGCGAGTCGATCGCCGAACGCTTGTGCGAACTCGGCGTCGACTATGCTCAAGGTTACTTTTTCGGCAAGCCAATGCCGTGGGGCGAGTCGTCGTCTTGATCGCCGCTGTGCGGTCTGCGCCGCGCCGTGTCAACGCTGTGCACAAGGATTGCCGCCCCGTCCCGCGTTAACCGCTTGGGAGCAGAGCGCGACGGGCGTGCCTGACCGTCGCTGGTGCCGATGCCCCGGCCGCTTCCCTGTCGTGCGAGTTCAACGTTGCTGACTCCCGACTCATCAGAACCCGTTCTGCCGATGACGCTTCCAACCTTGCCGCCGGCTGTACACGCAGCGGTGTGAGCAAGGTGTTGCTGCGGCAATGGTTTTTTCGACGCCGTAAGCCCGAAGTAAGCAATGGCAACTATGATCTGGCCCTAGTCATGCTAAGTGACTCGAGAAAAGTCCATTTTGGAGGAGGAAACGCGAAGTGAACGACGATATCGTTGCACGGATTGAGGCCAATCCGAAGTATCACGATCTGGTGCAGAAGCGCAATTCATTCGGCATCACCCTGTCGATCCTGATGATCATTGTCTACTACGGCTACATTCTCTTGATCGCCTTCAACAAGGAATGGTTGGCGACCAAGATCGGCGCCGGTATGGTCACCTCGATCGGTATTCCGCTCGGTGTGGGCGTCATCATCTTCACGATCATCGTCACCAACATTTATGTTCGGCGTGCGAACACGGAGTTCGACGAACTGAATGCCGAAATCATCAAGGAGGCGAACAGGAAATGATCAGTAAATCCGCTCGTACCATTTTCGGTCTGACGCTGGGTCTCGCCGTTGTCGGTGGCGCCCTGGCCGCGGGAGCCGACCTTGGCAACACCACCAAGCAGGCGACCAACTGGGTGGCGATCGCCATGTTCGCCATTTTCGTCGCGATCACCCTGGGAATCACCAAGTGGGCCGCGTCGAGAACCAAGACGGCAGCCGACTTTTACACCGCCGGCGGCGGCATTACCGGCTTTCAGAATGGTCTGGCGATCGCCGGCGACTATATGTCGGCCGCGTCCTTCCTCGGTATTTCCGGCCTGGTGTTCGCCAACGGCTTTGAC
>DMNR01000225.1:0-244 GCA_003452655.1 Actinomycetota bacterium
GGGTGTACGCGGGGGGGGCGGTGCGGGGTGCGAGGGGGGTGGAGGCGAGGTGGACGGCGAGCGCGACGGCGGGGGAGACAAGGGCGGCCGACGGGCGCGACGGACGGCCCACCGTTGACGCCGATGAGCGAGTTCGTCGTCCGACGACTCGGCGCCGCCAGAGGTCACTTCGCGAGGAGCTCAGCCCTCACCGTCGACCACAGGATGCCGACCGGCCCATCGACTCGCACCCGCACGGCGCGCT
>DMNR01000225.1:392-3060 GCA_003452655.1 Actinomycetota bacterium
CGACTCGCACCCGCACGGCGCGCTGCGCGATCTCGGCGAGCCAGGCCGTCTCCGCGCCGAGGTCGGCGTCCGCTTCGCAGCTGTCGATCAAGGCGGACGCAGTCGTACAGATACCGCAGTAGTTCGTCGCTCGGAGTGCCGAAGGCGATTCCGAACTCCGAGCCCGCGGAGAGTTCCAGCGCGTTCGGCGCGACCAGCACCCGAATGAGGCCCCCGCGGCCACCTGCTCGAGCGAGTCGTGGGTTAGATGCCGCAGGATCACCCGCGAGGTGGCCATCAGCGCGGCGTAGGAGCAAAACACCGTCGGGGACGCCAAGCGCCCGACGGCATACTTCAGCTTCCACTGCCGCACGAAGACGAATCCGGAGCACAGGCATGGGCGCCGCTCGTCAAGGTCGCGCAACATCCACTACGACAACTGCTGTTGGAGGAGCACAGGTTGGCGCAGGCAATTCCGGTTCGAATCCAGTTTACGCACGTTTGATTCGGCAAGCATGCGAGGGCCGCACATACGCTCGCTCCGGTCCCCGCGTCGGAGCTCCTCGCAGTCGATGTCCGTGTCCCGCAGATGCCGGCAGACAGGCATGAAAGAGGCTGCGCGCAGTCGCTGGTGGCATAGTTAGGTCGGGTGCACGATTGTCCCGCAAGGCGAAATGGTCCGCAGGTACCTGGGCCGATGGGAGCAGGATCATAGCTGCACGCGTGCAGACAGTCTGATTGTTCGACACATGCCGATCCATCAGTGGCGCCCCCGCCCCCGCAACCAAATGCGAGAATCGCAGAGAATCCACACACAATCAGCCAATGCCCGATTTCTGCAAGTGATTTCATATCTTTTCCTCACGATCCATATCTCGCGACTACAGACGTCTCTTGCGTTCACTCATTCACTTCCGAACCCATGGATGCCACAGTAGCCACAGGTATACTCAACGCACATCTCGACGGTTTGATAGAGTCTTGGCTGTCGCCCGAAAGGTCGCGCGCCTTGCACTCACCCGCTCGCGCCATCACACAACGGTGGCGGAAAGGCATCGCGGGGATTCCCGGAAGCGACAGTCACCATCCCGTCCACCGTGCATCCTGCCAAAGCACAGCGGAAGCCCGTGGGCCTGTGCAATGGTCATGGTTGATTGTAGATCTCCAAGCACAATCCTCGCCGAACCGCGCGCCAATCACCGCAAAGAGCGACGACACACGGGATCTGCTCGGCAGCTCTCGCGCCGACGACACAGGTCAAAGACAAGATCGTGGAGCGCATTCTCGTCATCGCCAGATCCGAAGGCAGGATAGAATCCGGGAAACCCGCTCGAACAATAGAATCCGGGAAACCCGCTCGAACAAACACTCATACTCGTCGTAGGGAAGTCGGGCGGCCCCGACGAGAGGTATCGGCGCGTGACTCGTGCGTCCGCATTAATGGATATCACGAACGCACCCACCGAGTAGAAGGCAACGTTCTCAACATCAAAGTTGGTACCGTGTTCTGGATCTCGAGCGCCTGTAGCGGGATCGACTGGTTCTTCCCGACGGTAGGCTGTGCCGGAACCCCTGGGACAATGCCCCCAAAAGCGGTTCAACTCACAAACAACATACTGCTGAAAGTCTCTGTCATTAAGATCACTCCGAGCAACGCCGGTAGGATTCGATCCATTTCGAATGCAAGCGCTGAGTGCTCCTACCTGGCGTGCCGAAAGAGAGGACGTCCCGGGGACCCTGTCAGGGGCGATCGCAGTGCGCACTTCACATGCCGATAACAGGAGGAAAATCACGGCCGTGCGAAGCTGCAGTCTATCGGTGGCTAGCATTTGAGTTACCAGTCGAAAATGACTCAAACAACTTACTCAGCGCTTGCAGCGTCCCCGGACACACGGCGTCTACATTGCGATGCCAAATGATCCATGCCGGATTCATCGCACTGCTGTACTGATGGCCGTCGACGTACTCTGCAGAGCCCGTTGACCTTCGGGTGTCTGAAGCCCGCGGAACCAAAGGGTCCATGGCATCACAAGCGCAAGCGACGCTTCGATTCCATCGCGGACGGATCCGTTTTCTTGCGTGTATCGAAGAAGTAAGTCGATTCCAATAAACTCTCCGATTCCGATCCGAACATTACCCGCGACAATATTCCTAACATCTCCAGAGGTTGACGCTCCCAGCGGATACCATGCGACTCCAAATCGCCACTGAAACTCAGACTCTGAACCGCTGGCCGTGACATACCGACCGACATTCCCCAAGGAGAGAGACAGTCCGCCCGCAACGGAATTCACGTCAGGAACCGGTGTAGCGGCCGCATACCACGGCTGGACACTGTGTGACCACGGAATATGATCGTAAGCGATGCTGCCTCCGAAAGCGAAGTACGACACCCGAAGTCCGATGTCTGCTCGCGTTGTCGCCCTCAGTCCGCCAATATAATCGGCGGCGTTCTGATAGCCGCCCAGATAGCCAACGGCGGTCTCGATTCGGAACCAGAAGCCGGCGAACGCCCGACCATCTTCGTTGAGGCTAAATGGCAACAGGTAGTCGACGTACGCTGTTGGCATGACCGACAAGTGATTATCCGGAGGCAGTCGATCCCCAGTAGCTCGAAGGTAGCCTAAGGCGATTCCAACTCCGCTCTCCCAGTGCGGAAATAGCGAAATCAACTCCGACGGAATTCGGG
>DMNR01000032.1 GCA_003452655.1 Actinomycetota bacterium
TTCTGGTGGGGGTCGGTGTTCCTGTTTGCTTTGCCGTTGGCAGTCGTGGTCATCGTGCTGGCGCTGCGAGTCCTGCCGGCCCACGCAGGCGAGGAGGACAGTCCCGTCGACAACATCGGCGGCGTGCTGTCGGTGATTGGTGTTGCCTGCCTGATCATGGGAATCCAGACGCTGCCCAACGGCTTCAGCGCGACGATGGGTGTCCTGTTCGGGGTTGCCGCGGTGGCCATCGCTTTGTTCTTCTGGCGCCAGACGCGCGCACCGCGTCCGTTGGTCGACCTCAAGGCCGCGAGTGTCCCGAGCTTCTGGGTCGCGGCGGTCGCAGGAACCATCACCTTCGGCTCCCTCATGGGTGCGCTGTTCCTCGGCTCGCAGTTCACTCAGAACGTGCTCGGCTACGACGCGCTCAAAGCAGCGTTGGTCACCCTTCCTATGTCGTTGGCGCTGATGCTCGTGTCGCCGGTCGCCGGCAAGGTGGTCGCAAGTCGCGGATCACGGTTCACCCTGGCAGTGGGATTGATCATCGTCGCCGTCGGGTTCATCGTGATGGTCCTGACCTGGCGCAGCACTGCCGGAGTTGGAGTCGTACTTCTCGCCTATGCGATTGTCGGTGCTGGGGTAGGTGTCTGTGCGACGCCAGCAGCACACTCGCTGATGGCCTCGCTGCCTGTCTCACGGGCCGGAATGGGCTCAGCCTTCACCGACCTCACCCGTGACTTTGGTGGAGCGATCATGCAGGCGGTGATGGGGACGGTTCTGGCGATTGTGTACGCGAACTACTTCGAAAAGGCCTTCGCGTCATTGCCACCGCAAGAGGCAGCGAACTTGTCGGATGAGGCGGCTGCGCAGATCGTCGGTTCCTATCAAGGCGCCGAAGCCGTCGCTGCCAGCTACCCGCAGGCGAGCGCGGAGCGGCTGACCGCTGCCGCCAACCAAGCATTCACTGAGGGGAAGTCGGTGGCCTATGTGCTTGCCCTCGTTCTCACCCTGATTGCACTGGTCCTCGTGTGGTGGAAGTACCCACGCAAGGACGATGAACGTGCGTTCTTCCGGACGATGGAGGACAAGTCGCTGGCAGAAGAAGCGGCCGCGGCAAATGCCGCAGGCGCGGCATAGGCGTGGGGCGTTACCCTTCTAGATGTGACTTCAGACGTTCGCCAGGCATTCGGCCAAGAGCTTCCGACCGTGATCGAATGGCCGGATCTGCCCGCCGCTCATCAGCCGCAATGGCCCGATGCCATTGAGCTCGCGGCGGTGCGCCGCCAACTGTCGACCCTTCCGCCGCTGGTCTTTGCGGGGGAGTGTGACCAGCTACGCGGTCACCTTGCGGAGGTTGCCGCTGGCCAGGCATTCGTCCTGATGGGCGGCGACTGCGCCGAGACTTTCGCGGCCAACACTGCCGATTCGATCCGCGCGCGCTTGCAGACTGTGCTTCAGATGGCCGTCATTCTGACCTACGGGGCGCGGATGCCGGTCGTGAAGGTCGGTCGAATGGCCGGGCAATACTTCAAGCCACGGTCTGCTCCGATTGAGACGCGTGACGGCATCACTGCGAATTCCTACCTCGGCGATGGCGTGAACGACATCGCATTCGATCCCCAAGCGCGTCGACCGGACCCCCATCGGCTGATCGAGGCCTACAACGCTTCGAGTGCCGCGCTCAATCTCGTGCGCGCCTTCACCCAAGGCGGATACGCCGACCTGCGCCAGGTTCACGCGTGGAATCAGGATTTCGTCCGCGATAGTCCGGCAGGTCAGCGTTACGAGCGCTGGGCAGCCGAGATCGATCGTGCGCTGTCCTTCATGCAGGCATGTGGCGCTGATCCGGAGGAGTTCCGTCGGGTTGATTTCTACGCTGCCCACGAGGCGCTTGTGCTCGACTACGAAGAGCCGCTGGTCCGGATCGACTCGCGCACCGGCAACCCGTACTCGGTGTCCGGGCATTTCCTCTGGGTGGGTGAACGGACTCGCAGCCCCGAAGGCGCACACGTGAACTTCGCGGCAACGATCCACAACCCAATTGGCGTGAAACTCGGGCCGACTGCTGATCCCGACGACGCGCTGCGCCTGCTCGACCGACTCGATCCCGAACGCGTCCCCGGCCGAATTAGTCTCATTACCCGGATGGGAGCGGACAAGGTTCGCGAGATCCTGCCCGATATCGTGCAAAAGGTTGAGGCCAGCGGCCGCGATGTGGTCTGGATCTGTGATCCCATGCACGGCAATACCCGCACCTCGGCTTCCGGTCACAAGACTCGCCAGTTTGATGACGTTATCGACGAAGTGCGAGGCTTCTTCGAGGTCCACAAGGCCATCGGAAGTCATCCAGGTGGAATCCACATCGAACTCACCGGCGATGACGTCACCGAGTGCATCGGCGGAAGTTTCGGGATCGAAGAACATCAACTCGCCGACCGATACGAGACAGCGTGCGACCCCCGCCTCAACCGGGAACAGTCGCTCGAACTCGCGTTCATGGTCGCCGAGATCCTCGGCGCGAGCTAGATCGGTATCGGCGCCGCACTATCTCGCTTTCACCGAGTGGGTACTTAATCGGTGAACCGGTCCACCACCGCTATCGGTGCCTTATGAGGTTTGCATGAGCCGTGCGGGGGTAACTGTGGTCCATGCCAACACTGACCCCCGTCGCGCATGCCGCGAAAAGTGAAGAGTCAACCCCCAATCGGCCCGCGGCCCGCGCTGTCATTGCAGGTGGAATTGGCAGCTTCGTCGAATGGTTCGACTACAGCATTTATGCGCTGTTCGCTGGCTACTTCGCGACGCAGTTCTTCCCGAGTGACAGCAAGGCAGCTGCGCTACTTGCAACGTTCGGAATCTTCGCGGTGGGATTCCTCGCCCGTCCAGTTGGAGCATGGTTCTTCGGGCGAGTATCGGACCGATACGGCCGACGATTCACGCTTGTCATCAGTGTGATCTTGATCAGCGCATCGAGTCTGATCATCGGCCTTTGTCCCACAGCGGCAACGATCGGCCTGTGGGCGGGGGTAATCCTGCTGCTCGCACGTCTACTTCAAGGGCTCGCTATGGGTGGCGAGCATGCCTCAGCTCCGTGTTATCTCGTTGAGCAGGCGCCGAGTCACCGACGCGCATTGTTCGCCAGCGCTTACAGCTCGATGAGTATCGCCGGTTCCCTCGCTGGTGCTGCCCTGGGATTGCTCCTGACGAGCATGCTGAGCTCAGCGCAGATGACTGAGTTCGGTTGGCGGATTCCTTTCGTGCTCGGAGCATTGCTTGGTATGGGCGGGCTCATCGTTCGCAGGATCGCTCACGAGGCGGAATTGCCCAGCGAGGTGGCCGTAAATCCACTGCGAACCATTTGGACCCAGCACCGTCAATCCTTTCTGCGCGTGATCCCCATCGCGGGCGCAATGTCCCTGGCCTACTGGACTCTGCTTGGCGCTTTCCCTGAAATGGCAATTGCCCAAGGTGTCAGCTCAAGTGAGGCATTCGCAGCGAATACGGTCGGACTCCTAGTGATGATGATGCTGTTACCGCTGTTCGCGATGGCATCGGATCGTTTCGGTCGCCGCACCGTATTGGGCGGCGGGTTACTTGCTCAAGCAGTCGTCGTGGTGCCTGCCCTGTTCATTCTCGAGCACAACCCATCGAGCGTCATCTTCATCCAGATTGCCGTTGCGATTCCGGCAGCGGCCATCGAGGGTGCGCTGTACGCGACGCTGGTCGAGAAGTTCCCCGCGCGCCTTCGCGGAGTTGGTATGGGCTTGTCAATGGCGCTGGGCGTGGCACTTCTTGGCGGAACCTCACCGTTGGTTCAAACCGCGATGACCAATGCTGGCATCCCGCTGTGGGGCTTTGGCCTCTACGTGCTGACAGTGCTCCTACTCGCTGGAGTTCTCGCGCTGCGGATGCCGGAGACGGCCCATATGCCGCTGCGCATCGCGTGACCGCTACCGACGGAAGAGCTAGACGAGCGTGATCGTCACGGTAGAACCCTTCGGAATGACCGTGCCAGGGCCCGGGTTCTGGCTGTACACGCGGCCAACCACAACCACTGGCAATTGATTGCGAATCGCGACCTTCAGACCGAGGCTCTGGAGCTTGGCGACAGCCGACGCACGATCCATCGCCACGACGCTGGGGACGGTCACTGGCGGCGGACCCTTCGACACCACAAGGGACACCGCACTGCCAACCTGTACGACCGTGCCTGTCTTTGGGTCGCTTGAGATGACAACACCCTTGTCGACGCTGTCGCTGAATTCCTCGCTCGACTGGGCTGTGAGGCCAATTGCCCGCAGATTAGCCTCGGCCTTCGCCTGTTTGAGTCCGGTGACTTTGGGCAGCTTCACAGTCTGCGGCCCCGCGGAGGTTCGAGCGGTGACCGTTTCGCCTCGCTTGATGGTTGTTCCGGCCGCCGGGTCAGTAAGCAGGATCGCCCCCTTCGGGACGGTGGCACTGAAGTCCTCCCCGGCCACGGCCAGATTCACATCATTTGGCGCCAGCGTTGCCTTGGCCTCCGCAGGACTCATACCGACCAGGGACGGAACAGTCACGATTTGAGACTTCGTGTAGGCCCAAGCCCCGACGCCTGTGGCAGCACCAATGAGGGCCAAAACCAGTGCGGCAATGAGGATTCGAAACCGTCGAGGGCGGCGCTGCTTGGGCTGCTCAGGCGGGGCAGGCGGTTCGGCGTTCCCACCGGCTTCAACGACCTGGGGCTCCGGAATCGGCTGCACAGTCGTCTCGTTGCTGCCGGTAGCGACCCACGGACCGCCTGGCGGTCCCTGCATCCCCGGCGCGTTGGGAAGCACTCCGGTGGCAGCGCCAGCACTGGCGATTGCCGCTGATGCTGCTGCGGCACTGCCTGGGCTAGGAGGGACGGGTGTGGTCGTCCACGGCCCCACAGTCACAGTGGACTCGGTGCGGTCGAGGATCACTGTTCGGCTCTCGCTGTTCGCCCCCGGCGATTCACTGGGCAACAGGCTGCGCACGGTACGCAGGCTATTGGCGAAGTCTGATGCATCAGCGAATCGTTGTGTTGGATCTTGTTTGGTCGCAGTGAGGACCAGTTCGTCAACCTGGTGCGGAATCTCAGGGCGAATTGCCGAAGGTGCGGGCACGTGTGCGTGCACGTGTTGGTAGGCGACTGACATTGGGGTCTCGCCCGTAAATGGCGTTTGACCGACGATGGACTCATAAAGCACGATGCCTGCCGAGTAGACGTCTGTGCGGGCATCGGCAACGCCACGCTCAACCTGCTCGGGCGCCAGGTACGCGACCGTGCCGATCAGCAGGCCTTGGGTCAGCCCAGTGGTTTCGGAAGTCACGATTGCACGGGCCAGGCCGAAGTCGGCGACCTTGACTCGCCCATCAGTGCTGATCAGAACGTTCTCTGGCTTGATGTCTCGGTGCGCAAAGCCCCCGTTGTGGGCAGCGATGAGCGCCTCCAAAACAGGCTCGATCACGCTGAGAGCCTCGAGGGGGGTGAGGCGTCCACGCTTCTTGAGGACATCGCGCAGCGTTTGGCCGTCGACGTATTCCATTGCGAGGTAGACGAATCCGTCTGCTTCACCCTGGTCGTAAACGCCCACTATGGCGGGGTGGCTCAACTGGGCTGCTGCTCGTGCTTCTCGGACGAATCGGGCGACGAATTCGTGATCCTCGGCGAGCGATCCGTGCATTACCTTGAGCGCAACAGTACGGTCAAGACGCAGGTCGGTGGCACGATAAACCGTCGCCATGCCACCTCGGGCAACGAACGCATCGACCCGATACCGGGCGTCAATGGTTGCGCCGATCAGCGGCTGGCTGTGGACAGTCACTATGCGAGTGTACGAAGAACATGGGGTTCCTCGGCGATGGGCACGCTGATTTCCGGTGTGAGGGGGGACTCGGTCGAACTGGGACATATCGGGCGGTTACGGTCTATTACGTGAGTAACTTCGGGTATCTGGCGGTGCTTGCCTTCTGTTTCATCGGCACGCTGTGGCTCGAGTTCGTATTCCGCACCCGCGTATACCGCCGTTGGTTGCGGCTACTAATGACGTTGGTTCCCGTGGTGATCGTCTTCAGTCTCTGGGATCTTTATGCCATTGCTTCGGGCCACTGGACGTTTGACCTCACAGCCATCACAGGGGTCTTCACAGTCGGCAACTTGCCCCTGGACGAGCTCCTGTTCTTCATTGTCATTCCGTGCTGCGCGATCCTGACGCTGGAGGCCGTCCGATCAGTGCGCGGCTGGCGAGTTGGCGACGAGGCAGAACCACCAGTTGAAGGTGGCGTTTCATGACGTACACCCAGTTGGCAGTTCTAGGTGTTGTTGTTGTGGCGGTCGTGGACCTGTTCGTCTTGCGGACTCGGCTACTGAGCCGCAAAGTCTTCTGGGTCTCTTACGCAATCATCGTGTTCTTCCAGCTGGTAAGCAATGCGGTACTAACTGGTCTGCGAATTGTTCGCTACAACGGGGAGTTCATCGTGGGTAGCTCGACGCCGGAGTTCGGCGCTCCGCCGTTCATCGGGGATGGCCGGATCGCCTTTGCGCCGTTTGAGGATCTGCTGTTCGGATTCGCCTTGGTCCTGCTGACGCTGAGCCTGTGGGTGTTCTGGGGTCGGGTCGGGGTTCAGCGGCTACCGGCGGCGGGCCCGCCGCGCTTTTTGCCACCCAGGAACCGCGACAGCGAGCCGCCGAGCTAGCGGGACCTTCGCGCGCTTGGTGAATACCTGGTAGTCGATCTTCTCGACTTCGTCGACGATGCCGCAATACAGGATCCGCGCGGTTTCAATGCACGGCTGTGAGTCTGGGGCGAGCAGCTCGATTCCCGGCCGAGATGCGGACTCAAGTCGTCGGACTCGGGCGATCTGGAACTTCAACGCCTCTCGGAATTGGTCAGTGACTACCCGTGCGCGCACATCTTCCGGTGAGACTCCAAATGACGCGAGTTCGTCAAGCGGCAGGTAGATCCGCTGGCGCTGCAGGTCTTCGCCGACATCACGGATGAAATTCGCCAACTGAAATGCGAACCCAAGGTCCTTTGCATAGCCATACGCGCGCTCACTCGACGGCTCGAGGATTGGAACCATCTGTAACCCGATGACCGCTGCCGACCCGTAGACGTACTTCTCCAGGTCGGCGTAGGTGTCGTAATGGTCGATGTACAGGTCCATCTGCATCGACTCAATGAACGCCTCAAAGTGGGCCGTCGGAATTCCCCAGCGCAACGCGGTGTCAACGGTCGCCGCACACACAGGATGCGCTGAAGAACCGCGGGCGAGATCGACGAAGAAGCGGTCGGCCAAGTCGGTCAGTGCCTGGGACCGCTGCTCGACCGGCTGACTGTCCAAGGAGTCGACGATCTCGTCGGCGTAACGGGCGAACGCATATAGCGAATGAACAAAAGGTCGCTTCTGCGGGGGAAGGAGTAAAGTCGCCAGATAGTAGGTCTTGCCGTGCTCAGCATTAATCTTCTTGCAGTACTCGTAGGAGGCGCGGAGCTCGGGATCGGTGATCCCGGCGGCATCAAGTTGTCGGCTTCGCACACGACTATCATCCCCGTGGACGTCAAGTGCCGACTCACGAGGTCGGCGCGGGTACGCTCAGGCGCGTGTCAGCCGACCCTCCCGCGCGAATCCCGCCAGCGCGCGATCCTGCTGGTCGGCCACCGATGGGCACCAACCCCAGCGACACCTGGCTGGACTTTATCCTCCGGTCGGTCATCCCCGGACTGATCGGCACAATTCTCATCGGGATTGGCGCGCTCGGAGTCGGGTGGCTGCCGCTGGACACCGCGATCGTCGATAACTCGGTTGTCGATGCGTTGCGCTCCACCACGATGGGTGCAGTTGTCTCGAAGACGGCGGTCGTGGCCGGCGTGCTGCTGCTCCTGCAGTCGTGGCTGTTGCTCGGATACGACGTCATGCGTGGACGCGACCGAGACATCAGGCGACTTTGGCTCGCGTTAGGAGCGTGGGCGGCGCCGCTGATCGTGACGCCGCCGCTGTTCAGTCGCGATGTCTATTCGTACTTCGCTCAAGGCAAGCTGATGGTTGCCGGTATTGACCCGTACACCAGGGGCTCATCGGCTGTCCCAGGCTGGTTCAACGACGGGGTCGACCCGATGTGGGGAGAGGCGCCAACGCCGTACGGGCAGTTCTGGCTGCTGCTTGCGCGTGGCGTCGTGGAGTTCACGGGGCCGCATCCCTACAGCGGCGCGTTGGTGATGCGACTCCTCGCCGTGCTTGGTGTCGCGTTGTTGGCCTGGGCCGTTCCGAAGATCGCGTTCCACTGTGGCATCTCGCCGTCGAAGGCGCTGTGGCTCGGTGTCCTGAACCCGCTCGTGCTCATGCATTTCATCTCAGGCGCGCACAATGACGCGCTCATGGCCGGATTGGTCGTGGCTGGATTCGCGGTCGCTTTGGAGAGGCTTCCGATCTGTCTCTTATACACATCT
>DMNR01000110.1 GCA_003452655.1 Actinomycetota bacterium
GATGAGCTCGTCACGACCGATCAACGCCGGAGGCGAGGTGCCAGCACCGGGCCGATATGGATTCTCCAACGGGTCAATGTCAACAGACCTTACAGCATCTTATGAATCTTATGCAGATACCACATAAGATTCGTTGGGAGGGCACCGCGCACGGCCGACGGTGATACTTCAAGCGCCTACGACTTGACGACCCCACCGAACCTCTGTTGGATGTAAGGCCCGATACCGCTGGTCGACATGCTCAGGCGCAGACCAAGTTGTACGAGGCGATGTTGATCCATCAGGTCTGCTGCGATCCGGTAGCGAACTTCGAGCCGGCCGACAGTCGCATCGGCCGAATCTGGAACCACATGGAGGTGGCCTTCGGCAACCACATCGCGCTGCGAGATGTATTGGTCCAGGGCAGGGGTGAGCGGCACCCGGTCGAGGAACGGCACCCGGACGTCGAGGAGTCTGCCTGCGTCCACCGAGTCCACGGCCGTGACCATGAACGGGGTGTCGGGATGCAGCGGGACGACCACAAAACCATCCGCGAGATGCACTCCATGGAACGCTTCATCCAGCCACTGGAACACGATCGGGATTGCCTCATGCTGGCCGTCGCTCGAATGCTGGCTCAATTGATGCTCCATTCACTACAACAACAGGTACTTCACTCTGCATCGTGCTGCCGCGAGCCCGAGGTGTGGTCCACGACCGAGCGGCCAGTTTCATCCAGCAGCCACGGTACTCCTGCGCCCAGTTCGTCTTTACCACCTGTATTGGTCAGCCGGTGAACTCACTACGTCATCGACACAGCGAACGGAAGGGCTGCGGCAGCTGCGTCTCAAGACGGCGCTTGGTAGACGAGGCGACGACAAGCGAGGCGTCGATCGTCGACTAGCCTCCAGCGGTGTCAGGAGATGGTTTTTCCATGGTCGAGGTGTGGTCGATCGCCACAGCGAGTGGCCTTCATTCGGCCCTCGCAGGTGTTTTCGGCGGTGTCGCCTTCACGGCCATCGTGCTGTTCATGCAGGCGGACGAGAGCCGCAAGGCAATCCAGGAGGCTCAAGGTCTCGTCCAGTCAGGAGGTGGCGACGCATCTGGAAGTTCGTCTCCCACGAAGATTCGGCTCTCGTACGTGCATGGCCTCAGGCATCTGATCGTTGCCTTCTTCGCGTTTGTGGTGACAGCGCTGCTGTTTGGTATCACCGCCGGCTACGAGGGACCGCTCCTGCTGCCAATGATCATCACTGTCCCCACCACCGCTTCCTTCGCAGTTGCGGTCGTCGAGCTCGCCGTTGCCCTGACGTGGATGACCGGAAGATTCTCGGCGCTTGCTCTTCCCACAGCACGCAAAGCGAGCCGATGGATGGCTGGGATGGCCGCGTTGTTCTTGGCAGACACTGCTGGGGATTTGGGTGCGCGGCTTGGAGCCCAGTGGTTCGATATCGGAATGTCCGTGTTCGGTGTCGCCGCAGGAGTGTTCTTGGCGTGGAAGCTACCGCCCAAAGAGACGATCAACCCCAAGACGATGAGCACGCGCAATCACGTAGCGAGAGCCATGTGCGCGACAACGCTCATCATCGCTGTCATCCTCTTCTCCTTGGTAACGCTGCTCCCGGACGACTCCGCTCTGGTAGACGGAGACAACATCGGCACTTGGCAGGTCTGGCTGGTTCTCAGCGCTTCGTTCCTCGGGACACTGTGGGCGTGCGCCGCTCTCGGTGCGCTGATGTTGGGGCTGCCGGCCCCAAACCCTGTCGACACCCCAAAGCCGGAAGACGACTACAGAGACCCCATGAGCTGGAGGAAGCGTCGTGAGATCTGGGACCTCCTTCGAGTTCCTAAGGTCAAGGAGCAGTCGGAAGGCTCGACCGAAGCATGAACCTCTGGGCAGGCGCGAACACGCGGGTACTAGGTCAGTGCAGCTGACGGCCCGCCTGGTCGACCCAGCGAACTCCGTGTGGTCTGCGAGTACTTGGACAACTCACGCGACAGGAAAGAGGCAGACACCCTACGGCGCGCTGCGATTACGAAGCCGTTCAGCGAAGACGTTGTAGGCGGTGGTCATCTCGGCTTCGCGGTCGGCTTTGGCGAAGGGAGCCTTGTAGCGGCCGAAGTCGTGGCCGTCGGCTTCAAGGGCTTGCTGCAGGCCTTCCCAGTCGCCCTTCTCCTGCGTCTGGCCGTAGGCGTGGTGGTCGCGGGCGATCTTGCGGCCGTTGGCATCGAACCACATCTCGTACTCGTACTTACGAAGCACAGCGAACTGGGCTCGGTACATCGCGCACAGCTGTTCAGCTGTGAGGCCCAGCATCAGCGCGACCAACGCATCGATCTCGAGCAACGCCAGCCTGCGGTCGTAGTCGATGCGCAGTGGCGTGACCATGCTCCACATGGGCTGCACGTCGCCGAGCAAGGGTCGAGTAGGCATCGCCTCGGCCCACGCATCGCCCTGCCACGCCGGCTCGAACAACTCCTCCCACAACGGCGCATAGTCTGCTGTCAAGCAGTTGAGCCGAAGAGTTCGCAATATGAGTTCCGGCTGCAGCAGGTGATCAACAGGCAACGGGAACTTGGCAAGTTGATCTGTGTGAACGTGCCCGGTGCCCGAAACTTTGACGAGGCCATCGGCGACAATCGAAGCAGCCATTCCCGCCAATAGCACCGTGCGGGTGGGGTCCTCCATCGCCAGGGATTGAACAGTGTGAACGTGCAGCGGACCAGTCGGCAAGAACGCCATGTGAAGACTTCGCTCCAGACCAGGCTGGGTCATGTTTCGCCAGGCGAGACGCCAGTAGGAGGTGCTGGGTTTGCCCCACCATTGGTCGATTCGGCTCTCGTAAGTGGGGCGGTCGCATGCCCGTTGGTAGTTGGTGCGGGGGATCACTCGCTCAGGCAGGTCTTCGAGGTTCC
>DMNR01000421.1:0-18550 GCA_003452655.1 Actinomycetota bacterium
AGGTCGAGCGGTGCGTGGAAGCCCTCCTGCGCCAACCGAACTTTGGTTGGATGCGGCCGTTCGTCGGTGATCCATCCAGTGTCGACGGCCGTCATCAAGATGCCATCTGTCTCAAGCATCTCTAGCGCACTCGTGCGCGTCAACATGTTGAGCGCGGCCTTCGCCATGTTCGTGTGCGGGTGACCGGGACCTTTGTACCGGCGGCTGAACTGACCTTCCATCGCAGATACGTTGACGACGTATTTGCGGCGAGCTGACGATGCTGCCATTGCGGGGCGCAAGCGGCTGATCAGGATGAAGGGTGCGGTCGAGTTCGCAAGTTGAACCTCAAGGAGTTCGAGTGCATCAACCTCGTGGACCATCTGCGTCCAACTGTTGGAGTCATGCAGATCGGGTAGCAGTCCTCCGGCATCGATTGCGGTTTGATTGGCGAGTTTCGTCAGCGACGACGAACCACCGGCGAGCGCAGCCGCCGTCAGTTCCGCGGCCGTGATGTTCGCAGGGGCCGGCTGGTTTCCGGTGACCGAGCCCATGAGGGCCATCGGATGGGCATCGGAAGTCCTGCCGAAGGTCACCACACTGGGCAGGTCGCCCTCGGGCAACGGATCGGCTTCGGCTTCTGCCAGCAGCGAGTACGAACCGGGCGAACGCCGGACTGTCTGCGCCGCATTGTTGATGAGGATGTCCAGCGGCCCGCGGTCCGCGACGGAATCAGCCAGCGCGACAACCTGGGCAGGATCACGCAGATCGATACCGACGATGTGGAGCCGGTGAATCCAGTCATCACTGTCCGGCATGGCCTTAAATCGGCGGATCGCGTCGTTGGGGAATCGCGTCGTGATGGTCGTGTCGGCACCGTCGCGCAGGAGTCGAAGGGCGATGTACATGCCGATCTTCGCTCGGCCCCCGGTGAGCAATGCGCGCCGCCCGTTCAGGTCAATCGACGCGTCGCGTCGGGACCGATTCTTAGCGGCACACTGCGGGCACATCTGGTGATAGAACGCATCGACCATCGTGTACCGCTCCTTGCAGATGTAACAGGCCTGCGGTCGAATGAGCGTTCCGGCGGACGCGCCGTGAGTCTTGGAAACGATGGGCAAACCTTGGGTTTCGTCGTCGATGCGATCTGGCGATCCAGTAGCGGTTGCGGCGATCACAGCGGTGTCGTTGGCCAGGACTTCTTGGCGTCGCTCCACCCGACGGCGCTTGCGAACCGTCTTGAAAAGACCTGCAGTTGCGCGCTGAATGGCAATCGAATCTGGGTGCTCTACCGGAAGATCATTGAGTTGCTCGAACACCCGCAAACACGTCTGCAGGTCGGTCGGATCAATTCGGCGCTCGGACACCGGCAGAAGTCTAAGCTGCGGGCTCACGCGGTGGTCGCGGGCCAGGCACGGCGCGACGTCGCCTAACCTCATGCCGTGCCTCTCACACCAGAACTGATCCAGGTGGTCGCCGCGACGAAGGGCTTCCTCCCCGACATCGAGGCGGCAGCCCTCTTCGATGCTGCGATCACCGCCAGCCCCGGCGTCTGGCTCGAAGTCGGGACCTACTGCGGCAAGTCGACCGTGGTGCTCGGTGGTGCCGCCCGTGAAGTTGGGGCGACCGTGGTGACAGTCGACCATCACCGCGGATCCGAAGAGAACCAGGTCGGGTGGGAGTGGCACGACGAGACCCTCGTCGACCCCGATACTGGTCGTTTGGACACCCTCCCCTCGCTGCGCGCGACTTTGCGCCGCGCCGACCTCGAAGACGTGGTGAACCCGATTGTTGGAAGTACCCAGAGCGTTGGCCGGTGGTGGTCCACGCCGCTGCAGTTCTTGTTCCTCGACGGAAACCACACTGAGGACGTCGCCCAACACGACTACTCGGCGTTTGCCAAACATGTCGTGGGCGGGGGCATCTTGGCGGTCCACGATGTCTTTCCAGATCCGGCTGACGGCGGTCAACCGCCCTGGCACGTCGTCCAGCGGGCAGTTGATTCCGGAGCGTTCGAGCAGACCTCAGTGACTGATTCACTGCGCATCCTGCGCAGAATCAATGGGGCGGAATTCAGCTAGCCGCGAGCACGGGTTGCGCGCACTTTGGTATCAGTCACCGCAATCGTGAGGTCCTGACATCCGCAGCTCTGATCGGTGATCGCTAACCCAATCGGCAGCCCCTTGCCCACGAAGAGGTCCAACGTTGGACCCTCGGCGAGCGCGTCACACGCGAGCACTATGGCGGCGGCAGTCCAGGTTGACGCCTCGGGTGGCCAGAACTTGCCTTCGTCAACGACGATCCCAGTCCAGTACGACCCATCCTCGCGGCGCAAACATTGAATGTCTGACAAGAGTTGCCGCGCTGGTTCCTCCTGCCCGTTGATGATCAGCGAGATAGCCAATTCGGCTGTTTCGGCACCGGTCATCCAAGGTCGGTCCGCGACACAGCGAGCACCAAAATCGGTGATGATGAACTTGTCCCAGTCGCGAGCAAGCATCGCCGTTGCGGCCTGGCCGTGCAATGCCCCACCGAGCACTGGGTAGTACCAGTCCATCGAGAAGTTGCTCTTGTCCATGAATGCTTCCGGATGAGCAGCGACCGCGTGCTGCAAGCGCCCAGCCGCGATCTCCCACTCCGGCGCAGATTCGCCGAATAGGTCGGCGAGGGCGAGTCCACACCGCAGAGCCTGATACGTCGATGCGGATCCGGTCAGCAGCGAATTTGTGTGGACGTCGCCCTCCGGTGAACGCCCCCACGAAATTGCGCCGTTCTCCAGTTGCAGGTCGACCACAAAGTCCAGTGCTCGACGCACGAACGGCCACATCTCAACAGGCAGCGTGCTGTCAGCAGTCAGCGTCCACCACTGCCACACCCCGACGGCGATGTAGGCGCACTGATTCGAATCCACCGACGAGTCGATGATTTCCAATTCGTCGTAGGACATTGCCCAGGAACCATCTGGCGCCTGGGTCTGCTTCAACCACTCGTAAGCGGCCCGAGCCTCGGCGAACCGGCCGCCCAAGGTCAGGGCCATCGCACATTCCACGTGATCCCACGCATCGGTGTGGCCGTCCGGCCACGGCAGCGATCCGGTCGGTTGCTGTGCGGCGGCAATCGCGTCGACGGTGGCCTGCAACTCCTGCGCACTCAGCAGCCCGGGAACCGACCGAAGTTCAGGCTGCCGCATGAGCATCCACCGTCGGTTTCTGCAGGTAGACCACGTAACTCTTACCGATCAAAGGATTCAATGACCGTTCAGCAATCCGCGTGAGTTTGGGTGCGCTCATCATGTCCCAGACCAAAACGCGGTGGTAGGCCTTCACGAGCGGGTTGTCGTCGTTGTCGACGCCGACCGCGCACTTGAGCCACCAGTAGGGCGCATGCAGCCCGTGAGCATGATGTTCGCCGATCGGTTGCAGGCCGGTTTCCGTAAGCCGTTCCTTGAGCAGATCACCCCGATAGATCCGGACGTGACCACCTTCGACTTCGTGGTATTCGTCTGACAACGCCCAGCAGAGCTTCTCCGGCAACCAGCGCGGAACCGAGACGGCGATGATTCCGCCTGGTTTAAGCACTCGGGTCAGTTCCGCCATGGCAGTTGTGTCTTCTGGCAAGTGCTCCATCACCTCGGCAGCGATGATGCGGTCGAACGACTCATCATCGAACGGCAGCGAATACGCATTGCCCCGAACAGCCGACGCCGACGCCCCGGCAGGAGCCTCACCGGCGGCTGCCATCGCCTCAAACATCACCGCGACGTCGCGTAGCTCGTCAGCATCCATGTCGAGCGCAACGACATCGGCACCGCGTCGATACAACGCAAATGCGTGACGTCCAGCTCCACATCCCATGTCGAGGACGCGGTCCCCGGCAGTGACTGGGAAACGATCGAAATCAACGGTGAGCATGTTCCTCCTTGGCGCGTTCGGAAGCCTTCGCCAGACACTGTCGATACCAGTCGGCCGTGCGCGCGGCGACGACACTCCAGGTGTAGTTCTCTATGACGCGTGCTCTGCCAGCAGCGCCAATCCGGGCAGCAAGCTCATCGTCGTCAAGGAGCCGCCCCAGGGCGACTGCGAGGGCCTGCGGATCTCCAGGCTCGACCCGTAACACCGCTTCTCCATCAGGTCCGACGACCTCTGGCAGTGCGCCCGCGTTAGTCGCGACGAGTGGTGTGGCGCAGGCCATCAACTCAACGGCGGGCAGACTGAAACCTTCATAGAGACTCGGCACCACGGCAACTTGGGCTGATCCGAAAATCTCAACTAGTTCGGCCTCAGCGACATCACTAACGAACTCAACTGCGTCGTGGAGATCAAGGCGGTCGAGCGTCTCCTCCGTGGCACCACCCTTGCGCAGTGAACCTACGACCACGAGGTGGACATCGCGTTCGGTCCGCAGCTTGGCCAATGCCTCAAGCAGCGGGACGAGACCTTTCAACGGCACGTCCGCGCTAGCGGTGGTCACGATCCGGCCAGGAATCCGAGGTTTGGTCGGCGGTACGAAAACGTCGTGCTCGACGCCAAGGGGAACGACGGTCACACGATCGCGGTCGACACCAAACGAGGATGCAATGTCGCGCCCTGACGATTCACTGACGGTCAGGATTTCCGGTAATCGCTGCGCCACCCGCTTTTGCATTCGCAGGAACGAGTACCAGCGATGGATCATGAAGCGCTTCCGCAAAGATGCGTTGGCTAACTCAAGGGACTTGTCAACGGTGATCGGGTGGTGGATGGTTGCGACCACTGGCATGCCCGGCCGATCCATGAACAACATTCCGTAGCCCAGCGTCTGGTTGTCATGCACGATGTCTGGCCGCTGATCGGCAGGGCGCTTCTCCAGGAGTCGGCGGGCCCGCAGGCTGAACGTCAACGGTTCAGGGAACGATCCCGTGCACACAGACAGGAATTCGTACACGTCGATCGGCGATCTAAATTCGCGCACTTTGGGAACACGGAAAGGGTCAGGTTCGCGGTAAAGGTCCAAACTTGGCACCTGCGTCAGCGTCGGCCCGGCATCTAGTTCCGGGTAGGGCGGACCGCTGATTACCTCGACCTCGTGACCAAGGGCGGCCAGTTCGCGAGATAGGTGACGTACATAGATGCCTTGGCCTCCGCTGTGCGCCTTGCTCCGATAGGACAGCAGGGCGATCCGCAATGGTCGATCCGCAGTTGCAGACGATCCAGCCTGACCTTCGCTGATTTGCTGGTCGCGCAACATTGCTCCTCTTGGTGCACACGCTCATTGAGTCGGCGCATACGTTTCGCGGCGGTCGCCACGTGGACTTGTCCGCTAAGGGTACGCGGGTGCCGTCGACACGGTTCGGGCAATTGGGAAAGCAAGCGAATCGGCGATACTCGCCCGACTGTGATCGGGCACCGTGCGCGGTCGTCAGCAGCTCACTTCGAAGCCGTGACCCGTTCGGAGGGTTTATTCGGGCTGGCCCCGCTGAAGCCCCGTCGCGAGCCTAGGCTGAGCAAGTGAGATCAGGACGCAGTGTTGCGGCGCTGATCTCCAGCGTGCTCGCTGCTCTCCTGCTGGTCGTGGCAATCCCAGTCTCGGCCAATGCCACAACCGCAGATCGTCCCTCGATCCGCGTAGTGGGTGGCATAGAAGTTGATCAATTAAAGACCGCTACGCCTTGGTTCGCAGCACTCGACCTTCGTTTCCGAACCGGATGGGCCTCCTGCGGAGCAAGCGTGATCGGTTCTCGCTGGCTGTTGACCGCCGCACATTGCGTGAAGGACGGCAGCGATAGCGCCGGCGTCGCGCGCAGTGGCGCATACGTCAATCCGGCAAGCACCAGCAATCCCGGCCCGCGCATCAAGTTCTCCAAGATCTACGTGCACCCGAAGTTCAGCCTCCGAACGATGAAGAACGATCTTGCACTGATAAAGACTCGTACGAAGATCAGCACACCGAAGATTCGCTTCGCGGCCGCTGGTCATTCACCCGCATTGGGAACGGCACTTGAGGTATTCGGTTATGGCAGCACCCGGCAAGGAAGTCAGAAGCTTGCGACCAGCCTTCGCACTGCCGAACTTGCTGACCTCGCCGGATCAACCGGCGCTTGTGGCCGCTACGGGTCGGACTACAAGAGCAAGTACATGCTGTGCGCGGGACTACCCGACGGAAGCAAGGACGCCTGCCAAGGCGACAGCGGTGGGCCACTGGCGACGGGTGCGACCGTTCCGGTCCAGGTTGGCATCGTGAGCTGGGGCGCACGATGTGGCTCCGCCCGCTACCCGGGTGTCTACACACGCGTGTCGACGTACGCGAAGCTCATCACGAAGGTCACCGGAATCAGACCAGCTTGACCTCACGGGTGCAGTCCGATCACTGCGTTGGTCCCCGCCACAAATCAGCAACCTGTGCCATACCCTGACGCCATGATGTCCCCGCTGGCGCGATCGCTTGCCGTAATCACTGTCGCTGCCACCACCGCTGCAACGCTCGTCGCCTGCGGTTCGGCGGCAAGTCCGAAGCCAAGCGACTCATCCGGATCCAGCGGGCGCGCAGTGGTGTTGGTGTCAGGATTGGCAACGCAGACTCCGTACACGACTCCGAACTCCGCATGCGTGGAAGGTTTGGCCGCGGGCAACTCGGTGACCGCACTGCGAGCGAGCCTGCGAGCGGCAGGCAACCGGGTGTACACGGCCCCTGCCCAGAGCGGCCCCGGAGAGGTAGCGGAAACGGGCGGCTTTGGGCCGTCAACGAAATGCCCGGATCCGCTCCCCGCGAGCATGACGATCGACACGACTGGGTCGATCAACGATGGCGGCCAGAACCTCTCCACGTTCCTTACTTACCTGAACACGGCGTTTGGCATCACCAAGGTGGATCTGGTCGGTCACTCAATGGGTGGGCTATTCGCGCGCTCTGCAATCAAGACCTTGAAGGACTCATCGTCGCCGGTGACGATCAGGTCGCTGACCACGCTGAGTTCACCGTGGACGGGTACATATCCGGCCGACTACGCCACTGGGAAGCTGCCAATCTCAGCGTGCCTCAACCAACCTCAGTGCGTGCAGGTCCTCAACGGCTACAAGAAGCTCGCACAAGAAGAGGGTCCGCGTGGCGCGGCATCTGTGATTTCGACAGAAGCGCTTCAGGGTCCATCCGGCTGGAATTCGCGGCAAGCAGGCGCGTTGTCGGGCATACCTGTGACGCTCATCGGCGGCAACTACTTCACGCGACCAGGAGGCATCCCTGCGGTATGGCCCAACGACGCGATCGTCGCACTCGACAGTGCCCTTGCCACGAATCTTCCCGACGCCGCAATTCCTCATCGGTCCTGCCTGACCCGACCCGACGTTCACACCATCGCGTTGGCTGACGAATTCAAGCTCACCTGGGAGAGTGCGATTACCTGGGATCCTGTCGTGCTGGGGGCCGTAAACGATGCAGTCAAGAATGCGGACACCGCCTTGAGCAAGCCCAACCGCCAGGGCTGTCCCTAGCCCTTCAGGTAGCTTGCGAGGTGCTGACCGGTCAACGTCGATTTCTCGGCGACGAGCTCTTCGGGCGTCCCCTGGAAGACGATCTTTCCGCCATCGTGGCCAGCGCCGGGACCAAGATCAATGATCCAGTCCGCGTGCGCCATCACGGCTTGGTGGTGCTCGATGACGATGACCGACTTCCCAGCGTCAACGAGCCTGTCGAGTAGCCCAAGGAGCTGCTCGACATCGGCGAGGTGCAAGCCTGTCGTCGGCTCATCAAGGATGTACACGTCTCCCTTGTCTGCCATTTGAGTGGCCAGCTTCAAGCGCTGCCGTTCCCCGCCTGACAGCGTCGTAAGCGGTTGGCCAAGCTTGAGGTAGCCAAGTCCCACATCGGCCAGCCTGTCGAGGATCTTGTGAGCCGCGGGCGTCTTCGCATCACCTTGGCCGAAGAATTCCTCGGCCTGGGCAACCGACATCGCCAGCACCTCGCTGATGTCGCTGCCGCCGAATTTGTACTCCAGGACTTCCGCCTGGAATCGCTTGCCTTCACAGACTTCGCAGACTGTCGTGACACCGGCCATCATCGCGAGGTCCGTGTAGATCACACCGGCGCCATTGCAGTTCGGGCAGGCACCTTGTGAGTTGGCACTGAACAACGCGGGCTTGACTCCATTGGCCTTCGCGAATGCCTTTCGGATCGGATCGAGCAACCCCGTGTACGTTGCCGGGTTACTTCTGCGCGACCCCTTGATCGCGCTTTGGTCGACCGTGACTACATCATCAAGTCCAGACACCGACCCATTGATGAGCGAGCTCTTGCCTGAACCGGCCACGCCAGTGACCACGACCAGAACGCCAGTAGGGATATCGACGTCAACGTCCTGCAGGTTGTTCGCTTCCGCACCGCGAATCTCAAGCGCTCCTGTCGGCCGTCGTACCGCTTGCTTAAGCTCGGAGCGATCATCTAAGTGACGCCCAGTCAATGTGTCGCTCCCACGTAGGCCCTCAACTGTGCCCTCGAAGACGATCTCGCCACCTGCGGTTCCGGCACCGGGGCCTAAGTCGACGGCATGATCTGCGATGGCGATGGTCTCGGGCTTGTGCTCAACCACTAAGACGGTGTTGCCCTTGTCCCTCAGTCTCAAGAGCAACTCGTTCATCCGCGCGATGTCGTGCGGATGCAGTCCGATCGTCGGCTCATCGAACACGTAGGTCACGTCAGTCAGCGACGACCCGAGGTGGCGGATCAGCTTCGTTCGCTGCGCCTCGCCGCCAGACAATGTGCCCGCTGGGCGATCCAGTGAGAGGTAGCCCAGGCCAATCTCCACGAATGATTCGAGTGTCGCCTGCAGTGTCTCCAGCAGTGGGGCGACTGAGGGCTCATCGAGATCTTTCACCCATTCGGCCAAGTCGCTGATCTGCATCGCGCACACGTCGGCGATGTTCTTCCCGTTGATCTTCGATGCGCGGGCACCTTCGGCCAGTCTCGTTCCGTCACATTCCGGGCACGTCGTGAACGTGATGGCGCGATCAACGAACGCGCGAATATGCGGCTGCATCGCCTCGCGATCCTTGGACAACATCGACTTCTGAATCTTTGGGATCAGGCCTTCGTAGGTGAGATTGATGTTGTCTACTTTGATCTTGGTTGGTTCCTTGTACAACAGATCGTGTAGCTCACGTTTGGTGAACTTGCGGATCGGCTTGTCAGGATCGAAGTAACCGCAACTGCTGAAGATCCGCCCGAACCAACCATCAACGCTGTAGCCGGGAATCGTCAGCGCGCCCTCATTCAGCGACTTGGTGTCGTCGTAGAGCGCGGTGAGATCGAAGTCCGTGACGGCCCCCATGCCCTCACAACGAGGACACATCCCACCCGTGCGGTTGTAGGTCGCCTTAACGCGCTGGGTCTTGCCTGCGCCCTTGTCGACGGTGATCGCTCCAGAAGCGGACACAGACGGGGTATTGAAGGAGTATGCCTGCGGCGAGCCAATGTGGGGATCGCCGAGTCGACTGAACACAATTCGCAACATGGCGTTGGCGTCCGTTGCAGTACCAACGGTTGACCGTGTGTTCGCACCCATTCGTTCCTGGTCCACGATGATCGCGGTCGTCAGGCCTTCGAGCAGGTCAACTTCCGGGCGAGACGCAGTGGGCATGAAGCCTTGAACAAAAGCGCTGTAGGTCTCGTTGATCAACCGCTGTGATTCGGCGGCGATAGTTCCGAAGACCAGTGAACTCTTGCCAGAGCCCGAGACGCCAGTGAAAACCGTGAGGCGACGCTTGGGGATTTCGAGGCTGACGTTCTTGAGATTGTTAACCCGCGCCCCTTGAACGCGGATCAGATCGTGGCTGTCTGCAGCGTGAATGGTCGCGACCTCGGTGGGCTTGCTCATCTGTTCCCCAACTATTCGGCTGTTCCTGGTTTCAAATCACATTAGCCAACTGCTGAGAATCGCGCCAACCGCGCGCTGCAATGATGGGAGGTCTTACACCCCCACACGCTAGGAGCCTTCGTGACGGATTCGCAGCCAGGCAACGCCCTCTACCCGAACTTGCTCGAGCCGCTCGACCTCGGATTCGTGACCCTTCCCAACCGAGTGTTGATGGGATCAATGCACGTTGGCTTGGAGGAGGCGGACAACGGCTTCGAGCGGATGGCAGCGTTTTACGCCGAGCGCGCGCGTGGCGGTGTGGCGCTGATCGTGACAGGTGGCATCGCACCCAACGATGAGGCCCGCCCCTACCCGGGAGGTGCGAAACTGTCGACCCCGGAGGAAGCCGCTGCTCACCGCGTTGTGACCGACGCCGTACACGAAGCAGGTGGACGCATTGCGATGCAGATCCTGCACTTCGGGCGGTACGCGTACCACCCCGAGTTGGTGGCCCCGAGCCCCCTGCAGGCCCCGATCTCACCGTTCCCGCCGCACGAGATGTCCGGCGACGACATCGAACGAACCATTGAGGACTTCGCGAACTGTGCGGCCCTTGCCCGCGAAGCTGGCTACGACGGCGTCGAGATCATGGGGTCGGAGGGTTACCTGATCAACGAATTCATCGCCGCTCGCACGAACAAGCGGACCGATGAATGGGGCGGTTCCTACGAGAACCGCATCCGCTTCGCGATCGAGATCGTGCGCCGAGTACGCGAACGTGTCGGCGACGACTTCATCATCATCTACCGCCTTTCGATGCTTGATCTCGTCGAAGACGGCTCGACTCTGGATGAGGTTATTGCGCTTGCGCAGGCTATTGAGTCGGCCGACGCCACAATCCTGAACACCGGGATCGGATGGCATGAGGCGCGCATCCCCACGATCGCCACGAGCGTTCCTCGCGCTGCCTTCGCATGGGTCACTGAACGACTCAAGGGCAAGGTGTCCGTTCCGCTGATCACCAGCAATCGCATCAACACCCCAGAGGTCGCCGAGCAGGTTTTGGCCGAAGGCAAGGCCGACATGGTTTCCATGGCCCGGCCATTCCTCGCGGACCCGGAATTCGTCGCAAAGGCAGCAGCAGGAAAGTCCGACCGGATCAACACGTGCATCGGCTGTAATCAAGCGTGCTTGGACCACACGTTCAGTCTGCAGATCACCTCGTGCCTGGTGAACCCGCAGGCGTGCCACGAGACGATCCTCACGATCGACCCAACCCCTACTCGGCGACGGATCGCCGTCGTCGGTTCCGGTCCCGGCGGACTCGCGTGCGCTGTCACGGCCGCGCGTCGCGGACATGACGTGACCCTGTTCGAAGCCGATGATCAAATCGGCGGTCAATTCAACTACGCCGCGCAGATTCCCGGCAAGGAGGAGTTCCACGAGACTCTGCGGTACTTCCGGGTGGCGCTCGCCGATGCCGGTGTCGATGTTCAACTTGGGCGCCGCGTCGGCGCAGCCGATCTGACCGACTTTGACGAGGTCGTGCTCGCGACTGGAGTGACCCCACGCATTCCAGATGTTCCGGGAATCGATCATCCGAAGGTCGTCACTTATCTCGATGTGCTGCGCGACCACGTCTCCGTCGGCAGCACCGTGGCGATCATGGGTGCAGGCGGCATCGGGTTCGACGTCGCCGAGTACCTCACCCAGTCTGGGCCGAGTGCGACCGTAACTCCCGAACGCTTCTACGAGGAGTGGGGCATCGACGCGAGCTACGAAGAGCGTGGCGGCCTGATGCACGTCCAGCTTGAGCGACCCGCTCGCGAAGTCACTCTGCTCCAGCGCAAACACAGCAAGGTCGGAGGTGGGCTCGGCAAGACCACCGGATGGATTCATCGGACCGAACTGAAGAAGCGGAATGTTCGAATGGTTCCTGGCGTCAACTACGAACACATTGACGACAGCGGACTGCACATGACAATCGACGACCAGCCTGTCGTGCTCGATGTCGAGACCATCGTCGTCTGCACCGGCCAAGAACCGCAGCGTGAACTGCTCGGCGACCTTGACGCCGCCGGTGTCTCGGTTTCGATCATCGGTGGCGCGGATGTCGCGGCGGAACTTGACGCGAAGCGAGCCATCAAGCAGGGCACAGAGGTCGCTGCGTCGCTGTGACCGGTGGTATGTGAAGCATTCGGTGAGATCGGCGTCTCAGACAGCCAATCTCACCGAATGCTCCTTCCGGAGGACCTAAACCTTCTTCACGACGCTTGACTTGAGCTGCATCGGGCCGAATCCGTCAACCTTGCAATCGATGTCATGGTCTCCGACGCCATCAACGAGGCGAATATTGCGCACCTTGGTCCCAACCTTGATCGCAGTGGAACTGCCCTTCACCTTGAGGTCCTTGATGATGCTGACCGTGTCACCGTCGTGCAGGACATTGCCGACAGCGTCCTTGATCACAGGTTCGACAGTCTCTGTCTCCGGCTCGTTCACCCATTCGTGAGCGCACTCTGGACACACCAGCAGCGCACCCATCTCGTAGGTGTATTCGCTGGCGCAGGACGGGCAGGGCGGAAGGGAATCAGTCACCCGCCAAGGATAGTCGGCGAGCTCTACTTCTTTGCAGCAGTTGCAGCAACCGACCCGCACTTCGCTGGCGGAGTGTCTTGAAGTCCTGCCGGTGGAGTCGTGGCGGCCGTTGGGATCCGATCCTTCAACGCGACGGTGGGGGGTACCGGCTGCGATGAACTGTTCCAGACGGTCACGTTCTGCGTGCGAGACCAGTCTTCGTTGAACGTGTTGTTCAAAGAGTTCAGCGCGGCTTCGTCTCCAGTGCTGGTGTTGAAGTTGACCCCAAGCTCGCGGTTGAAGTTCATCGACCCCGCACCCAAGTTGGTCGATCCAGCGTAGGCCGCGGTCGCCGAAGTTGCACCGTTCGGAACGAGGATGATCGACTTCGCGTGAATGTAGAGAGTGTCGGGTGCGCCGTTGGTGTAGAGGTGGACCTCACCGCCAGCCTTGGCAACCTTCAACTGGTTGTCCCAGGTTGCATTCGCCTTGGTCGGAGTTGACGGAGTTGAGGCAGTCATCGTCACCTGGACCTTGACGCCGCGTCCGATTGCCGACAAGAGGAGCGCAATGCTGTTGGGATCTGTGAACTCCTCGTTGTAGATCTTGAGGGTGTCGCCGGACTGCGCCGAGTTGATGAGGTCCGCCTGCATCTGGCGCACGTTGCCCTTGATCGATGGGTACGTGGCGTCTTGCGGGTAGAACCCGTAGCTGGCTGGGTAGTTGTCGGCGGGAGTCTGAAGTGACGAGTTTGCCTGTGGGCCGGTCGTGCCGTTGCTCCAAATCAGGCGGTCCGTGGCCTGCTCGTTTGGCGGCTGAATGACGTTGACTGGTGCGCAGCTGAAGTCTGAGACGAAGGTCTGCTCAGCCAGTGCGATGTCGGCCGGGTTGGTCGAGGTCATCTCGAAGTCACGTGCGCCGTACCACGGCCCCGGATTCGACACTGGGTAACCAGCGCTGAAGTTTCCGGTTGATACGACCAGTCGCGCCGTCGACGGAAGCGCGTCACTCGACAGCGGCTTTCCAGTCGCGTCTGCCGCGTCGGTGATGATCGACTTCTGGTGCGTGATGCTGAAGTTGTTGCTGGAGTAGTTGACGCCCACCGTGCCCGCTCCGGGGGCGGCCTTCAGTTTCGCAAGGTAGGCCTGAGCCACTGTGGGAGAGGCGTGCCCGTACCCGCCGTTCATCATCACGCGGATATTGACGCCGCGCGCCTTGGCCGCGGTTAGGTACGAAGTGAAGGAGGCGTCCTCACCGCTGCTGCTGATGATCGAGTAGATGGGGATGTCCACGGTCTTGGTCGCCGTGTTGATCGCATTGACCACGGCCGCGCCCTTGGCATCCGGTTCAGCTTCCACAGTCCAGCCGCTCGCTGCACCCGCACTATTCGCGTTGGCCTTGGAATCTGAGGACGTCCCTGCACTTGAACACGCTGTGACGATCAGCGCTAAACCTGTCAATGGGACAGCAACTCGCAGGTGTCGCAATTGCAGCATTACAGCCTCCATGGCCAGTCGTTCCTACCGAGAATTTGGGCGCACTGTCGAAGGTACCCGCGAAATCTGATCTTTTCCTGGCGACTGCTCCACCTCCACCCCATGGTGGATCTCGTGCGTTCGCGCAGCGGAAGCCTGGACAGAAATCCAAGGCGCCACTTTCGTAGGATGGTCGCTTGGTTTCACGAGTCGATCGGCAAGATCACGGTGAGCCTGGCGCCGGCTTCCTGATCATCCACCAGCGTCCACGATCCGCCACCAATCCCGAACTGACGCAACCCGAGACCGGCCTCCACAACTGACCGCACGCCGATTCCGTCATCGATCGCGACGACGATCAGCGCTGCTTGCGCCATTGTGAGATCGACAGCTACCGATCGGGCGGCCCCATGCCGGGCAGCATTCGACACCGCCTCTCGCACCACTTCGGCTGTCCGGGATTGAAGCTGCGGTGAGGAGTCAACTACGGCCGCAACGCCCCTACTGATCGACACGTTGACCTCCACGACACCGTTCCAGGCCGCCGCCACCGTGGCTAGAAGCTCAGCGATCCCAGCTGAGCGCGCGGCATCGTCCTCACTCTGAATCGAGAACACGTCATCACGCGCCTCACCTAAGATTGTGATCGCGTTCGTCAGGGCTCTGCGCGTCGCGGCGGGGTCGACTCCGTGGCCGTCGTCTAGTCGCTTGGCTTCCAACGAGATGGTCAGTGCAGCCGCCACGATTCGTCCTTGCACCCGGCCGTGAACGACCTCCCCTGCACTTCGTTGAACTCGGGTCAGATCATCGTGCAGGAGTTCGAGTTCCCACTGAAGCTCAGCGTTGGTCGCGGCGAGATTGCGCTGCGACCGAATCGACTGTGCAGCGCTCGACGCAATTACTGCCCAGACCGCGATCGCGATGATGAACACCCAACTCGAGCGAATGAAGATCGCGATGATCTCGCTACGTTCCGGCGGATACCACAAATAGACACTCGCCGTGCCGAGCGCACCCGCAAGCAGCGCGACAGCCAGCAGCGTGGCCAGTCGGGCGAGTTGCGGCCAATGGAGTAGTCGTGGCGTCAGCAACCGACGCGCCAAAGTCAGGAATCCAAACGTGATGATCGTTCCGATGATCGAACACTGCACAAGGCCGCGGAAGCCGAAGAGGTAGGTAAACAGCGGAATGGCCTCCACGAGGACCGTCAAGGTCACCGCCGTCGGTTGGATCGGATCAATCGCGGATGCCTGCCGAAGGGTTCGCCGGATTCCGCCACCGCCATCTTCCGGGGCGGTCCGGGGCGGCGGGGCGACAAGATCGGCCTCGTCGAACTGCGCCTGGGGTGCGTGCAATACGTGGCTGAGTTCCCGAACTTGCCCCTGAGCCAAGTCCCGGATCTTACGAGCGAGTTCGGAAAGTTCCGCAGGCTGAAGTCCGCTGCCTTCGTGTTGTGCCACCTCTAAACCGCGGACCAGTTCCTCACTGGCCTCGATTGCTGGAACTGCGACCGAATCAACCAAGGCCGCGATGCTGGCCCGACCACGATCGAGCGCGAGGCGTTCATGATCACGCTGCCGTTCAAGCTGTGCCCTGCGATGTTGAAGGCCTGTGGTCGTCGCGCGGTCGCGGTCCACGTAGTCCAGCAGGATCGCAATAATCGAAAGCCACGCCACGACGAGCACTACTCCCGCGAATGAGCGTGCCGTCAACTCCGGTCCGCTGGCATCCACGGCCGCCGCGGAGATCGAACTCACGACTGCGCGCACGATTCCGCACGCGATGTAGACGCCAAGTACCAACACCAAGGGTTGCGGTCGCGTATCTCGATGCCGCAGCACAGTCTTGTCCGCGAGGAAGAGCAGCAGCACCGACGCAACCGTCGCGGCAACTGCGACGACCAATGCATCGCCGAGGCTCGACTCAGGAAGCACCAGTTCGAACTCGAAAGAACTGAGGAACAGACCCGAGCCGGCTATCAGATACGTCAGGGTCGAGATCGACCTGCGACCTCGCAGCGCGTTGAGATCCAACCGCAGTCCCGGCAGGGTCGAGCTATTCATCTGACGTCGACGCGACCGTCGCGGTACATCCCGACCGCCTGAACCCGAGCGTTGGCGTCGGCGTCGTCCTTGACACCCAACGCTGCGTACAACCGAGCATTGACGCGCTCAAGCGCCCGCACTGAACACCCACGCTGCTCGGCGATCGCTGCGTTCGACAGACCATCGGCCATCAGTCTCAACACCTCGGCCTGGCTTCGAGTGATGGTCGGGACTCCAGGCTGCGGCAATCGCCGAGGAGGTTGGGAATCCAGCGTCTGTTCGATCGCATCTTGCAGCACAGTGAGTTCAACGATGTCGCTCTTGACGACGTAGCCGACCTTCGAACTCACGGGTCTATCAAGCTTTGCGACAAGGTCAGGTGAGCGGTACGACGTCAGGATCAAGACAGCGATCCAGCCGTAATGGGCCTCGATGTAGTTGAGTAGGTCGAGCCCATTCGGACCCTCACCCAACGCCAGGTCGAGAAGTACGACATCCGGGTCAAATTCCTCAAGTGCGTCGGAGGCCTCGTTGGCAGTTGCGATCGCCATCGTGTCGAATCCGAAGTCGCTGACTGCGGCAGAAATCAACGTACGAAAGACGGCTTCGTCATCAACGATCAATGCACGCCGTGACTCACCAGGAACGTCGCGCGCAGTCATTGTTCCAACATACCCAGGATCGGGCACGGCGGCGAACGGGCGAATGTTTACTGGTTGCGGCACTTGTGTGTGGGGGGATCCCGAACATTTCGGGCCTGCGCTGGTCGAGCACTGCGCATCATCAAAGTGCAGCACCACAGCCACTCACGTTCCCCCTGGAGTATCGATATGAATTCAAGCGCCGCTCGCCCCGCTGTTTCACGCCGCCGTAAGACGGTCAGGAACTGGTTGATCGCCCCAACCGTCGTCGGCTGCCTCGGCGCGACCGGGTTCGCCGCCCTCGGATCTTTGTCACCGGCCGCCGCAGCGACTGCGGCCGTTCCATTCGGATCGCACTCCGCGCCGTATGCGACAGGAACGATCATGCCGAATGTGGCTACGACTGCCATGGATTCAGCCACCCTGGACTTCTACAACAAGTGGAAGGCAAAGTACTTGGTCTCTGCCTGTGGGGGTGGAAGTGCGATCACCTCACCGGATGCCGACCATCCGTTCGTCGCCGAAGCCCAAGGCTACGGGCTTGAAGTGTTCGCTCTGATGGCTGGCGCAGATCCGGCAGCCCAGAGTTCATTCGACTCGGTGCTCAAGTTCGTTCTGGCGCATCCCTCCTCCATCACTCCAGGACTACTTGCTGCTGAACAGGACAGTTCGTGTCGATCAGTCAACGGATCGGACTCCGCAACCGATGGTGACCTCGCCGTGGCATACGGACTCCTGCTCGCAGATCGCCAGTGGGGTAGCACTGGGACCTACAACTACAAGAACCTCGCTGTGTCTCGGATCAATGCCATCAAGGTCGGCGAGATCAATCCCAGTACTCACCTGCCGCTCCTGGGTGACTGGTCATCGCCCGGCGACAAGTACTACACGTCCACCCGGCCTTCGGACTTCATGATCGATCACTTCCGCGCATTCAAAGCGGCAACCGGTGATTCCACCTGGGATCAAGTCGTGGCTGCCACATCGGGGTTGATCACTTCACAACAGAACACGTACGCGCCGAACACCGGACTCGTCGCCGACTTCATTGTCAACACCAACACGACGACTCCCAAGCCAGCATCGGCCAACTTCCTTGAAGGGTCGACCGATGGCCAGTACTCCTACAACTCAGTGCGGGTGCCGTGGCATCTGGGCGCCGATGGCGCGGTGTTCGGTGACTCCGCCAGCAGATCGCAAACACAGAAGCTGACGGCATGGATCAAAGCAAAGGTTGGCAATGACCCCACGAGGGTTCGTGCGGGATACAAGCTCGACGGAACGGCCGCAGTCTCTTACTTGGATCCGGAATTCGTCGCAACGCTCGGACCCGCAGCAATGAGTGATCCGGCGAATCAGGCGTGGTTGGACGCAATCTGGAAGTACACGGCGTCGCAAGCTGCGGGTTCGGGGATTGACACCTACTACGGATCGAGTTTGATCCTGCAAAGCATGCTCGTGATGAGTGGGAACTTCTGGACCCCTGCTGCCACGGTCGCACCAACGCCGACGCCGACACCAACGTCGAGTGCAACCGCGACACCTACTCCAACGGCGACGCCCACGCCAACACCAACCCAAACACCAACCCCGCCATCTGCCGGTCTGAGCGTCACCTTTCGATACGACGAAAAATGGAGCAACGGATGGTGCGGGAGTCTGGTTGTGAAGAACAACGGCTCGACGGCAGTTTCCAAGTACTCAATGGGGTTTGACTTGCCGACCAAAGTTTCACTTAGCGACAAGTGGACCGGAACGTTCAGCCGATCAGGTACTCGATTCGCGGTCCTCTCCGCATCGGGTGAATCAATCGCTGCTGGCCAAACGAATGATCACACCGGCTTCTGCGTCGATCGCCTTCGGTCCTCGGTACTGAAGACCGCAGTACCAATAAATCTCTCGGCGTCGGTCCGCTAATCGTCGAGCCTGGCGCTATGACTGCTTGGCGAAGAACGAGGAAGTTCGATGGCCCGAGAACATCAAGATCAGTACCACGACCTCAAATGCGGG
>DMNR01000421.1:18568-33289 GCA_003452655.1 Actinomycetota bacterium
TGGAGCACGACCAGAATTGCTAGCAGCGTTCGACTGACACGGCTTCCCTTGAGAAACCGAAGCCACAGCACGAACATGAGGACGGCGAAGATCAACCCAACGATCCCAATCGTCAGCAACACCGACCTCGATGCTCCAACGTCGGCCCTCGCCATTGCATTGCCACTAGCGGCAATCGCGGCGACGCTCGTGAGCAGACCCAAGATCGAGAGGATCATCCCCATGATCGCCACGAGGGTGACGTTCCATGGGCGGCTGGGCGCAGCAAGCGCTGGTGGGGCTTCAGTTGCCATGCGGGAATTCTATGGTCGGCCACAGGCGGTCGCGCGCCGACGAGGCGATCAGGGACGGCCCGGGTGGACGTTGAAGTTAACGGGCGATGCCATGAAGTCTGCAGTGCCTAACCGTCGTAGGCGGCCTGCAGCGCGGCGATGTCGAACTTCTTCATCGACATGAACGCAGTCATGACCCGCGCGGATCGTTCTGGATCCGAACTGCCCATGAACTCGCCGAGCTGTTTGGGGACGATCTGCCACGACACCCCAAACCGGTCTTTCAGCCATCCGCACTGTTCCGACTCAGGCACCGCCGACAACAGGTCCCAGTAGTGGTCGACCTCTGCCTGATCGGCACATTCGACCGATAACGAGATGGCTTCGTTGAACGCGAATTGATGATCTTGAGCGCTATCCATGGCAGTGATCCACTGACCAGATAGCGCCGCCTCTCCGAACATGACGTTTCCTTCAACCTCCGGGCTCATTCCTCCGGGCCACAAAACGATCGTCCCGAGACGCGAGTCAGGGAAGACCTCCGAGTAGTACGTCAACGCTTCTTGAGCCTTGCCGCACACATCACCAACGAAGAGCAGCGACGGGATGAAGTGCGGGCGTAGCTCACCGTCTGGGTTGGTGAGGATGAGCTGCCACGAGACTCCGAAGCGGTCCTCCACCCAGCCGTACAATCTGGAGAACGGATACTCACCGAGCGGCATCATGATCTTGCCGCCCTCGGAAAGCTGCGTCCACAGCGTTTCGAGGTTCTCGCTTGCATTCGAATCCACGGACGGGTCGAAGTTGAGCATGAACGAGATCGATGGATTCAGTTTGAAGAGCGGTCCCCCGTCAAGCGCCTGGAATGAGTAACCGTCGAGTTCAAAGACCGCCGTAATAACCTTGCCACCCATTCCTGCCATCGGGCCCTCTTCAACACCATCGGGATATCGCTGGATGTGATTGATCTTTGAGTTCGGGAAGACACTCGTGTAGAAGGTGATCGCGTCTTCACAGTTGGAGTCGAACCAGAGGCATGGGGTGATCTTTTGTGAGGTCGTTGGCATCCGGCAAGCCTGCCGTGCCGAACGGCCGATGTCTAGCGCCAGGTGAAGTCTGGCTCGTGTGAGCGATGCTCGGCCACGTTCATCGCACCCTCAAATATGCAGACCCTTGCCCGGTAGATGACGCTGGAGTTGAGAGACAAGCCGCCGAGGCTGCACGATCTCCGGGTGACCAACGCAGCGGCAAATGACCCGACCTTCAAGGGCGAACCTGTCAATGAAGACAGCAGGCAAGCGTGGCGAAGCAACTTCGGGTTTCGCTACTACCGATTGTCCGAGTTTCCTAGCTTCCTACTGGCAGTGGTGTACTTCGGGGCCTTCATCATTCTCCTCGACCCCAACACTGCGAACCAAGATCGGGCCATCGCGCGCCATGTTCTGAACATCGTGTGGATCATCTTGATCATTGACTTCGCCATCCGGATCATATCGATCCGCAAGCGTGTGACATTTCTGCGTCAAAACTGGATGCTCGCGGTCGCGTTGATCTTTCCGCCGCTACGAATCCTCCTGTTGGCTCACGCCATCAGGTTGATGAACACCCGGGCCAAGGGCACGATCGGACACCGGGTCGGGCTGTACACGCTGTTTCTGACGACGTTGGTCGTTTTGATCGGATCCGTCTTGGTCGTCTCCTTTGAGGCTACGTCCCCTAAAGCAAACATCACGTCGCTTGGGGATTCGCTGTGGTGGGCGATGGAGACGATTAGCACGGTCGGGTACGGGGACTTCTACCCCGTCACCGTTCCCGGACGCGTCATCGCGGTTCTGCTCTTCATCAATGGGATCGGCCTGTTGTCAGTCGTCACAGCGCAGCTAGCATCCAAGGTCGTGAAGTCCGCCGCCGCTGAAAAAACTCCGGACGCGACCTGACAGAACGAGCCGGTGTGCCACGCGGACTCGGCGTCGACCGCAGGTAGTGTCACACGAGAAGAGAACACTTGGGCGGGCAAGTTGATGATCAAGGAAGTGCGACGCGATGGTTGAGAAGTCTCTGCAGGAACGGCTGGACGAGGTGTTCGGCGATCACATGGCCGCCGAGACCGCTGGCGATCTTGAGAGCACGTTGGCGACCATGGCGCCTAACCCTCACATCGTCAATGTCCCGACAATGATCGGCGGCCAGGGTGCCGACGGGGTGCGCAGCTTTTATGCGAATCGACTCATCGGGCAGTTCTTTCCTCCGGACGTTGAGTTCGAGACCATCTCGCGCACATACAGCGAAGAACGACTCGTGGATGAGCTCATCATTAGCTTCACCCACACGACACGGATCGATTGGATGCTGCCCGGGCTAGAACCAACTGGCAAACGGGTCGAGGCCGTTTTCGTGGTGATCGTCGGAATCGACGACGGCAAGGTGTCCTACGAGCACATCAATTGGGACCAGGCCAATGTTCTCGTGCAACTTGGCCTGATCGACCCCACCGGACTTCCGCTGGTTGGTGCCGGTGCCGCCGCGAAGCTTCGTGACCCAAGCATCGCCGACCCGTTCTTCGGCTGAGTTTGGCGATCGCGAGCGCTGCCTACTTGGTCTGCACGTCCACCGGTGGCGCCGATGCCGGTCCCGTTCCAGCACCATTCGTTGCCGTAACGGTCACGTTGTAACGCGGCCCAGGATTGCCGACCTGGATCTTGCACGTCAGAGTCGTTCCATTGGGCGTTGTGCAACTGAGGTCCGGCGTCTTGGCGTTGTTGTCGGTGGCTGTTGCCGTGTAGCGAACGATCGCCGATCCACCCTGGTTTGCTGGCGCCTGCCACGTCACCGTGATGATGTCCGTCTTGTTGTTGAACAGGGCCGTGACGGCCTGTGGAGCCGTCGGCAGGTTGCCCGATACGTAAGTGAAACCTTGCGGCAGCGTTCCCGTGGCACCACTCGGGTTCTTGACCGTGACGTCGACCAGACCTGCTTTACCAGCCTGCGTCTTGCAGATGATCTGCGTCGGGGACTGAACCGCTTCCGACGCGCAATCGGAGCCGCCGAGCGACACCTGCGCGCCTGCCACGAAGCCACTGCCTGTCACAGTCACCTGCGTGCCGCCGGAGTCAGGGCCGCTGTTGGGGTTGATGCCCGTCACGGTCACCGTCTCGACACATTGGTTCGGCTGATCAACCGCTTGCACGTTGCCAGGATTGGTCCAGTCCGAGACGAAGACGGTCTGACCGCAGGTCGCCGCCGCAATTCCGAACGCCGACTTGAAGCCGTCCGTCCATTTCTCGATTGCCGAGCCATCCTTGGTGTTCAGGACTAGGACGCCAGATGGGTTAACAGTCACGACGTAGAGGCGATCGCCATTCTTCGACAGCGCGAGATAACCGGGCGTCGTAGCACCGAGGGACGCTAAGTCCCATGACGTGATCTCGCTGCCGTCGGCGGCGTTAAGCACTGCGATCCGATTGGCTCCCTCAAAGGAGACATAGACTTGCTTGCCATCTGGCGATACCGCAGCGGCTCGCGGCCTCGAGCCCTTCTTGAAGTCCCAGGTCTTCTGGAGAGTCCCGTTCGAAGCGGTTCGCACGGTCAACTTGTCAGCACCTGTGCCCGCGGATGCATTCTGCGGGACGTACATGGTTGCGCCGTCGGGAGACAGCGCAATACCAGCGGGGGCAGTCCCCGAGCCAACGGACCAAGACCCTAGATTCGCGCCAGTTTCAGGCTTCTTCTTGAGGACCGTTCCAGCAGTTCGGTTCGACATGTAGATCGTCGAACCGTCTGGGGATGCGGCAATTCCGAGAGGTACCGTCACACCGGAATTCCACGAACCAGCCTTCGAGTAGTCAGCCGCATTGATGAGCACGACGGTCCCGTCGTTCTGCGCCACATACAGGGTCTTGCCGTCTGGGGCCGTTGCCAAAACCTGCGGGAGGTCAAAGCCAGAGATCGTCTTTGACACCGGCGCCGATGACTGGCCCGCGCCCTGACTCACATCGTTTGTTGTCGACGCGCAGGATGACACCACCAATGCTGCCGATGCGATCGCGGCAACAGACAACAGGCGAACTCGCGGACTACGACTCACAGCTACTCCTCGTTCGACGGACCGCCGCGAAATTAGCAGGTTCGGGCGCGTCCTTGCAGATCGAAGATCACGGATGGTCGCATGACGGTGGGCACACTTCGACTGAGTGAATCTGCTGTTTGAATGGCGTGATCGGAAACGAGACCTGCGCGAAAGGTTCGAACACCTGTTCGATTCTTTCGCTATACTCTCACTATGCAATCCCAGAGTAGCGGCGGCAGCGAGTGCTCCCGACCGGTCGCCGTTCCGGTCGGGGCTACACCTGACGCCACCGCTTCACCCTGTATCGAGTCGCTTGCATCGCTGGTCGCTGTAGACCCGTTTGTGTTGCCCGCCGCTGCCCAGGTCGCACTACTTGTTGATCTGGAGCGCCACTCGGCATGGTTGGAGTCTGTGAAGGCGCGGGCGATGGTTGCCGTCGCGGGGCCCGGCCCCGATTACGACTCTGACGGTGATCCCGCTGCCGGGGATGCCGAGTTCGATCGTTGGCATGACCTTGCGGACTCGGATGAGTCGAGGTGCGCCGAGGTCGCTGTGGCACTTCGGATTTCGTCCGGCGTCGCGCGGCGACGCATCTCATTTTCGCGCGATCTGCATTACAAGCTGCCACAGACCCGGGGTTTGCTTGCTCAGGGAATCTGTTCTTTCGCGCAGGCAAATGCCATCGCACAGGAGTGTGAACTGCTCTCGATCGGCGACGCGCGGGCGGTGGAATCCCAAGCGCTGACACGTGTCGCAATGCAGAATCCTGGCCAGAGCCGCCGAAGCGTTCGCCGCGCCATTGCCAGGATTTGCCCGCCCGAACCTGCAGCGGAACTGGAACGCGAGTTCGCCCGCCGGGAGGTTTCGATGTACTCCGACGGCGGTGTCATGGCAACGATCACTGCCACGCTGCCCGCGCCGGATGCAATCGCAGTTTGGAACGCACTCACTGGTTGCGCCCAACGAGACAACCACGAGTCCGACACTCGAACGACAGCCCACCGGCGAGCTGATGCGCTTACCGAATGGGCCCATCGCGAGCTAGGCTCTCCGGATTTTCCGCAGATGCAAGGCAAGAAACGGCTCGAAACCCAGGTAGTCATCGATTACGACACCCTGATGGGTTTGAACGATGAACCCGGTGAACTCATCGGCTTCGGATCCATCCCCGCAATCCTCGCCAGACTGCTCGCGAGTGAGTCCGGGACGTGGAGGAGATTGGTCACCGATCCTGTGACGGGCCATCTGCTGGACTACGGCACAACGACCTACACCCCGCCAGCACTTCTTCGCGAGTATGTGATCGCCCGCGATCGCACTTGCCAATTCCCCGGATGTGCCCAACCAGGATGGCGCTGCGATCTTGACCACTCGATCCCGTTCACTGCTCATGAGACCGGCGGATCCACGAGCGCCGCGAACATCGTCACCCTGTGTCGACGACACCACCAACTGAAGACACATCACCGATGGCGTTACCGGGTGATCAACAACAGGGGCAAGGTGCAGCAAGGGCTACGGGGTTCTGGTGAACTGCCCAGCCTCATCGAATGGATCAGTCCTCGAGGCCACAGTTACGAGGTTGAACTCACGCGACAGCTTGACCCGCCCCCAGAAGGCGCCGACAGATCACCCCGCGAATCAACAACACTCGAAACCGCACTGGCCTGGGTGCTTGTGTGAACATGGTTGCCTGTGTGGGCCTCTCAACCAGCCTTCTGGAATCAGCCACCAACAAGAACTACGTGTCTCTTGAACAGCGTCGTGTTAGCACGCCACAGCACGTACTGGTGCTGGTCGTTCCTAGGGCCGAGCGGCGGGAGTAGCGCACGGGGATGATCCATGCCCGCTATTCCCCCACTCTGGGACGTCATCTCACGAAGATCTTCCGGCCACTGGGCCCGATCGCTCATCAGCTTGTCACCGCGCCGACCTACGTCCCACTCCAATGAGTGCAACTTCAGCAACCCTCACTTCCTCGTGATGGGGAGTCTGCCCCGGAACCGCAGGCAATTCTGCGCCTTCGTATCGATACAACCGCGCGCGCAGGTTGGTCGACGGTCAACGCTGGGGATAGCACCAACGAGATACAGATTCACCGACAAACCGGTGACGAGACCGACGAATGGAACGATGAACAAGAACCAACTGAAGGTCGCAGCCGGAGCCGCGCTAGTGGGGGCCTCAATTGTGGCAGCGGCAGCCCCAAGCTTCGCCACCACGAACGTCAACGAGTCGGCGGTTGGCAGAGCCTCCCGACCAGCCGATTCGGGGTACGACATCACCTCCGCAGCCGCGTTCATAGCAGTCAACCATTCCGGGTCCGTGATTCTGACTGCCGCCAATGGCGAGCAGTACACGATCGGAAACTGCAGAGCCGAACTGACCGGTAGCGGCGCGGTCTTCTCCGGCTGTACCGGCGAAGGCTCGTCGGACTTCTTCGCGGGTCAACCTACGAACGCTGTCCTAAGCAGTGTGGCGCAGGACGGTCACACCCACGACGGCCAACTTGTGATCTCAAACTCTGATGGCTCAAGCACTCGCATCGTCCTGACGACCGTTAACTTCCCCACCACCGGCGGACCTGCCAACGGCTGCGTCTTCCTACCGGACTCCACCACCTCCGCCTTCAGTTGCCAAGGCGGCCAAGCCGCATAACCCACTTCGGGTGGAGCCGCCTTGGAGAGTCGAAGGGTGAAGTCCCGCTTCGGTGGCCGTTCTGGTTGAGGTAAGAGATTGGGATGCGCTGATCTAGGCGGAGGGCATCTGCATGACGGAGAAGCGGGCGCCCTGGGGATCTTCGATGACGGCCATGCGTCCGAAGGGTGAGTCGAACGCGGGGCCCAGGGCTGTTCCGCCGCTGGCGACGGCGCGGGCCAACGTGTCGTCAGTGTCGGCGACGGCAAAGTAGGTCTGCCAGTGCGACGGAACCTCAGGAGGGAACTGAGCGGGAACGTCCATCGCGCCGAACACGTCTTTTCCGTCAACCTTCGCTGTGAAGTACTCCATCCCGTCGGGTGTCCCGGGCATGGCTGCCCACTCGTAGCCGAATACCTGCGCGAGGAAGTCGCGGGAGGCTTGTGCGTCGCGGCTGAGCAGCTCGTTCCAGGCGAACGAAACCGGCTCATTCGCGATACCCGAGCCAATGTGTTCGTGAGGTTCCCACACCCCAAACAGGCCGCCGGAGGGGTCAGCAAGCACGGCCATGCGCCCCATAAGCGCGTCACCGGGACCGGCAATGTCCATGACGTCGGCCATCACCTGTCCACCGGCCTCGCCAACTGCCGCGACCACCGCAGCAGCGTCATCGACGCTGATGTAGGTCGTCCACGAGGGAGGGAACTGGATCTCGTCGGGCATTTGACCGATTCCCGCAACTGGAATGTCGTCCTGGTAGCACATGCCGTAGTTGCCCATGTCGGGACTGGACTTCATGCACTCCCAGCCGAACAGGTCGCAGTAGAAGGCGATGGCGGCGTCTTGGTCGCTGGCCATCAGATCGACCCAGGATGGTGTTCCAGCGGTGTAAGAATCGAACTTCATGTGAGTTCCTTTGGGGGTCGAGAGACGCGGTGAACGAGTGAACAGGCGCGACTCGGGTGTGTTATCCAGCAGGCTCGACCGTAGTGGGGGCGTCTGACAAGGCGCAAGGTTGTTCACACGGGTGAACTAAGAAATCGATCTAAGAGCCGCCTTGGAGAGTCGAACTCCAGACCTATTCATTACGAGTGAATTGCTCTACCAACTGAGCTAAGGCGGCGTTGTGCGAGCCGTAGTCTAACGACCCCGATCTCGGGTCGCGCGCGGCGTCTGCCTGTCGACGGAATTTCGCCCGTCACGTTCCGATTGGATCTAGACCGCGCCCGTCGCGAACAGCAGCGCCCACAGCGAAACCGGAAGTCCGATATTCGAGATGTTGATGATCGTGTTGCCAGGCGCGAAGTTCTTGTCCTTGATCATCTCGCGGAAGTGATTCGCCGCAGCACCCAACAGGAAGACCGATGCGGCGATCGACACACACACCCAAGCGACGGTCTGGTCAGTGCCTGCAGCGACGAAGCCCGCGATGCCCATTCCGAAACTGCCGAAGCCAATTTCGTACTGGAATCCGTTCGTCTGCCAACCGATGTTGGCGGCGGTCTTCTTCGCGAAAACCGTGTGCATGAAACCGCTGACGATGAACATCGCCCCGACTGGTAGCGACAGCATCCATGACATGGCGTTCTCGGCAAACGGCTCGCCGGGATTCGCGCCAGGGGCAGTGACCCCGAGCAACGACAACACCCACGCAATGATCAAAACCAATGGAACGATTACGACACCCATGGCGCTGAAGTTACTGATCTGAATCACGGGCCGCGCGCTGGCGCGGGCTAGCTTAAACGCAGCTTTAGCAGCACTTGTCCTCTTGCGCCTTTGCTGCCAGATGCTGGTGTGGTGCCCCATCTGTTGCGGCGCCACCGCCTAGGAACGCATCCAGGTCTACGCGAACTCCGCTCGACCATGTGCCCTTCACAGCGACATCGCTCGCCAGTGTTTCTGGCGCGACCTCGTACGGGTCTGCGGACAGCTCCGTGAAGTCGGCGTACTTGCCGACTTCGATCGACCCGATCTCGTGGTCGCGATGCAGAATGTATGCCGCGTTTGTCGTGTGGGCCGCCAACGCTTCGTCAAGGGTCACAGCATTTTCGATCCCGTGAACCTTCCCGGTGCTTGTCCGTCGCGTGACCGCAGTCTGCATGTTGAGGAGCGGATTCGGCGGACTCACGCTGCCATCGTTGTGGAATGACGGGCGCACACCGGCATCGAAGGCGGCCTTGAACCGACCCCAGTTCGCCCCAATACGCGTCTCGAACATCTGTCCGTCAAGCAGGTCACCCCAGTAGTAGAACTGGAAAGGCGCCAGCGAAGCAATGACGCCAAGGGACGCCGCACGCTGGAACTGGTCCCCACGTCCCGCACCCACATGTTCAATTCGCCAGCGGTGATCTGTGCCCAGCAAGCTGTATTTCACGAGCGCGTTCTCGTAGGCGTCAAGAACAATGTCCAGACCGATGTCGCCATTGACGTGGAAGGCCATCTGCCAACCGAGCGGTGCGTATTTGTCGAGGATCGCGTCGAGTTGTTCGCGCGTGTAGTTCATCGCCTTCGATCCACCGGTCTGCAGCGGAATTCCGGCGCGCTTGACCGTGGGGGTATCGAGGTAGTCGAACGACGTTGCGATGTTGCCGGTCCATGGCGAACCGTCGGCCCACAACTTGATGCCCTGCTTGCGAATACGGCTCGGATCGATCCCGAGGTCGACCTTGTCGCCACAGGTTGGGTCCGTTGACATGTGGTAGAGCGAGATTCGCACAGGGCATCCGGGCATCGAGAACAGCGCCTGGTAGCCCGCCTCGTAGTCCTTCGCGTAGGTCATTTCACTCGTCGATGTGATTCCCGCGCGCGACATCAGGGCCAGAAACTCCGCCGCCTGGTGAAGCGGTGATCCGCCCAGCTTTCCCAGCACCGGCAGCGTGATCGCCAGGATCGCGCTGACCTCCTCCGCTGTTCCATCGAGGCCGCCATCGGCGTTACGCCCGTACGAGCCACCCACGGGGTTCTCCGGCGGGTTCTCCTCCCACCCAAGCGCCTTGAGCACTGCCGTCGTCACATACGCAGCGTGCCCCGAGTTGTCGATCACGGCGGCGAGGCGATCACCAAAGATTGGATCGAGTGTTGCCGCATTTGGGGCATCAACGCCATGCAACAACTTGTCGAACCCGAAGAATGCCAACGATGCATCAGCTGGCGACTCGGCCAATGCCTTCTTGAAGATCGCCACGACGTCGTCCCACGTTGGCGCAACCCACGGTGCGATGTAGTGCGCCGGGGCCATGATCGATATTCCACTCAACAGCGGGTGCGAATGCGGCTCAATGAAGCCTGGAGCGAGGACGGTGTCGCCGAGATCGATCACCGTTGCGCCAGCGAGCTTCGCTTGGCATTGTTCAAGCGTCCCGACCTCAACGATGCGATCGCCATCAATAGCTACGGCAGTCGCGCGGGGCTTGTCAGGGTTCATCGTGATGATGGAACTGGCGGTGAGGATCTGCTTCGACATGGCCCGAGACTAGGAATGTTCGCGGCGCTTCTCAATCCGGAGTGCGCAAGTGGCGGATCAAGCTTGAACTAAACGAAGGCCGGGCGCGACCGGAACGCTCCCCGGCGGCACCCGACCTTCGTCAAGGTATCTGGCTTACTAGCCAACGATGAGGCGACGAGCCCCGGCGTAGCGCGGCGTCCAGTAGCCACTGTTGACAGGCTCGACAACAACGTCGCGGCTCGGGTTGTTTGCGCCGATCATCTTGCCCTTGCCGATGTAGATCGACACATGCTGCGAGCCGTTTGATCCCCACGCCAGGATGTCGCCCGGCAGCAGGTTGCGCTTGCTGACGCGAACTCCTCGACGCATATTCAGTTGTGCACCGGAGTAGTGCGGGATGCTGATCTTCGCGACAGCGCGGTACACCTGCTTGGTGAATCCCGAACAGTCGAAACGCCAGGCTGACTCGGCGCCGGCCACGTATTGACCGCGACCCTTGCGGCTCAAGGCGTACTTGACGATGCGCTTGCGCATGTCGATCGCCCAAAGGCGACGCGCCTCAAGCTTGGCGGCCTTGGCCTGTTCCGGCGTCAAAGGCGCCGCTGCAGGCGCAGCAACCGCGGCACCGACCCCAGCAATAACGGGTGCAGCATTTGCCGCCGTCGCAGTTCCGACCGGAACGAGGACGGCAGCGATTGTGGCAGTGGAAATAGCAGCGCCGACTAGGCGCGATGTACGCATTGTGAAACTGACTCCTCCTCGAGCCGCTTCCCGGGTTAGCTGACGGACTCGGGCTCAAGGATTCGCCCTACCGGCACTTGCCGGATTCGCCCCAACTTCAATGGGTCCCCGGTACACCTGCGCTCTAACGGCCCTGGGGAAAGTGGACCGTGCACCAGCAGGTGACTCAGCGGTGTGTTCGCGCGCCACCGGGGGGCGGCACCTGGAACGAACAACGTGAGCGAACCTAACACCGAATCGGGGACTCAAAACCCTTGTGTTTCCACAGGTTTTACGCTCTGTGAGCCTGCACAAGCGCACAATCGAGAGGCGCCCATGATCAACGTTACTCAGCGTCTAACTACAGCGAGGTAGTTCGGTGAGTCTGTTCACAAATTTTCTCGGCTGTGGACAGGCCATTTCGTGTCTTATGAGCGATTTGCGGACTATTCAGACGCACATGTGGCGCCAGCAGACGGGGGCTGCTCGCTTATGAGGAACTCATCAACAGCGTCATTTACACAGGAATTGTCGCCGTAACCGGTATGACCATCATCTTCGTAGGTCAACAGGCGGTTGTTCGGCAACTGTTTGGACACCGCGTCCGCCCATGCATAGGGCGTTGCCGGGTCATACCGAGTCCCGACCAATATCACCGGCAACGACGTCGAGACAGTCACCGGGTGCGGGTCGAGAGTTGCCGGGGCCGGCCACATCGCACAGGGCAGGTTTCCCCACGCGAGCTCGGGACCAAACGTCGACGCGGTGCGCGCCCAGTCACTAGCGAGTGCCTGAGTTGCCGCTGCGTCAGCACGGTCCGGACGGTCCAGACACGTCACTGCGTACAGCGCGTCGATGGCGTTATCCCGATACGAACCATCTGGCTGACGGCCAGTGAACGAATCAACCATCTCGAGCATCGGTTTGCCGTTGCCCTGGAACCCCGCCGCGAGCGCGACCCGCAGCTGCGGCCAGCCCTCACCCTCGTCATACAGACTGGAGATGATTCCGTTGACTGCCAGCGGACGGTTCAGCGGGCGATCTGGCTCAGCCCGAATCGGGGACGTCGCGATTTCGGTCAACCAGCTGTTGATCTTTGTGAGCCCCGCGCCCTTGTCACCCGGCAACGGACAGTCCTGGTGCTTCGGGCAGTCCGCAATAAAGCGGTCCAGTGCGACCTGGAATCCATCCGCCTGACCTCGGGCTACCTCACTGCTCGACAGCGCTGGATCTATCACGCCGTCGAGCACGAACCGGCCAACCCGATCACTGAAGAGGTCGGCATAGGTCAGCCCGAGGAAAGTGCCGTACGAGATCCCGAGGAAGTTGAGCTTCTCCTCGCCCAGGAGGTGACGAAGGACATCCATATCGCGTGCCGCGGCAATCGTTCCGACGTTCGGCGTCAAGCCTGGCGAGAGCCGTTGACAGTTCTCGCCCAACCCTTTGGAAACCTGCTCGACCTGCTGTTGTTGCGCTGCGTTAGCGGGGGCGCCGACGGTCGACAGGAATTGATCCGTCTGCGGCCCGTCCAAACAGCGGATCGGCGTGCTGCGGGCAACACCACGAGGGTCGAACCCGATCACGTCGTACGCAGCCATGACTGACGGACTAATGGTGCCGCCGGCGTATTGGGCGAACTCGTACCCCGAACCTCCCGGACCGCCCGGGTTCGCGACGAGTGCGCCGATCCGTTTCGTCGGATCTTTCGCAGCGGATTTGAGGAGCTTGATCATGACTGCGGGACCTGCGGGTTCGGCGTAGTTCAGCGGCGCCTCAAACGACGCGCACTGCAGTTCGCCTTCACACGATGTCCAAGTCATCGACTGGCGGTAGTACTTGTCTAAGTCGGATTGCTCCGAGGAGGTTCCGCTGCCAAGTTGAACCCCGCACCCTGTCAGTACGACTGCTGCAAGCCCGACTGCTGCCCGCAGCCTCAAGATGTGGACCGCCGCAAACTTGGTCGACGAAGGTCAATCGTCAAGGCTTCGATCGCAAGCTGCGGCGCCACATTTGCGTCGAGCGCCAACCGCGCGGTTTCGATGGCGTCGATGCGCCACATCGTCTCCACTGGATCACTCTCGCGTGCGAGGCGCTGAATCTCCGAACTCATTTCAGCGTTGATCAACTGGCTCGATGTATCGGTCACTGCCCCAAACTGTTCGGCGAGAACGTCACGGTAGAAGCCGAGCAAATCGAGCAATGCACGATCGAGCTGATCACGTTGGGTTCTGGTGTTGCGTGACTTCTGGCGGTCTTCCAACTCCTTGAGGGCGCCCTTGACGCCCCGCGCGCCGCCCTTTACCCCGCGGCCCTCCGCGCCTTCGCCCCAGGCGAGTAGGAGGTCTTCTCGTTCACGTTCATCGAGCGGTTCGGTGATCGCGCGAGCATCTTCCTTCGCGGTCGTGACCATTGCCTCAGCGGATGTCAGGCACATTCGCAAGTTGGTAAGTCGAGCGGGAATCGACAGGATCTCTCGGCGGCGGTGTCGTGCACTCTCATCCCGGGCAAGTGCGCGAGCACGACCGACGTGGCCCTGTGACGCATGCGCCGCAAACAGCGCCGATTCGGCATCCACTCCTTCGGAGGCCAACAAGTAGTCGGCAACATCCTGCGGCGTCGGCGTTTTTAACATGACGTGACGGCACCGCGATCGAATCGTCGGCAAGACGTCCTCGACGCTCGGGGTACACAACAACCACACGGCGCGCGGCGGCGGTTCTTCGATCGCCTTGAGCAAGACGTTGTTGGCGGTTTCGGTGAGGCGATCCGCATCTTCGAGCACGATGACGTGCCACTTGCCACGGCTCGGCGCCATCGATGCCCGCGACACGAGGGCCCGAGCGTCGGCGGTCTTGTACGACACGCCTTCGGGACGAATCACCTCAACATCTGGGTGTGATCCCGCGGCAACTTCGCGGCATTCAGCGCAGTCGCCGCATCCGCCGTTGGCACACATCAGTGCGGCAGCGAACGCGCGCGCAGCCGTCGAACGACCACTACCCGGAGGCCCGGTGATCAGCCATGCGTGCGTCATCGCTGGGCCTGGGATTTCGGCCCTCGCGTCAGCAGTCGCCGCGCTCAGCGATTCAACCGCCGCCGCCTGTCCAACCAAGTCGTCCCACACCGTCACGGGGTTGATTCTGCCTTCTACTAATCCGGCGCGGACACAGACTCGGTGAATCGGGGAGAAACTCGTGAACCATCTGCGGCGAGGGTAGACATGTTCTACCTCACACCTTGGTTACTGAAGCGTAGGTTTGGGTAACACTTAGACAAGAAGTACGGCAGCAGAGCCCCTCCCCAAATGCGGGCTCCCACATCGAGATGAGATGACGAACATGGGTTTCACAGACACCGTCAAGAACACGACACTTTCGGTCAGCGGTCGCGCCAAGGAAATCGCGGGTTTCACGTTCAAGAATGAGGACCTTCAGTACGAAGGCAAGGCCGACCAGATCACGGCGAACCTGCGTAAGGCTCGTGCCCGCGGAATGGGCGCCGTCGACTCCCTGCGCAAGGCCGTTGGCATCTAAGAACTTCAGGCATTCCACGCATTCGGTGGGATTGGCTACTCAGTT
>DMNR01000421.1:33412-46585 GCA_003452655.1 Actinomycetota bacterium
TGTTGCGGGTCACCGAGCGCATCGATGACCAAGTAGCGGTCCGCGCTGGCTTCAGCTGCCGATAAGAATGCCTGCCGGACCATTCGATGAAACGCGAGCGCCTCGGACTCCATGCGGTCCGGGGCATCGCTAACCTGCCCTGCGCGTGCTAGTCCCACCACCGGATCGATATCCAAGACGATGGTGAGGTCGGGGAGTAAGTCCTCGGTGGCCCACGCACTGAGATCGCGAATCTTTTCGACACCAAGGTCCCGACCAAGCCCCTGGTAGGCGACGGAAGAATCGATGTACCTGTCGCACACAACGATGGCGCCGCGCTCGAGTGCTGGGCGGATCAACGCTGCGGCGTGTTCTGCGCGGGCCGCCGCAAAGAGCAGTGCCTCGGCGCGTGGGTCCAAGCCGAAATTTGCCGGGTCCAGGACTAGGGCACGAATCGCCTCTGCCGTAGGTGTTCCACCGGGTTCGCGCGTGACCACAACCTCGCGTCCCTCGGCGACGAGGGAATCACTGAGCAGTCGGACCTGGGTGGACTTTCCCGCACCCTCTCCACCCTCGAACACGATGAATAGCCCGTCCGGAGTCACGTTCACTTGCCCGCCTTTCAACTCCACCGTCGACATGACGGCGAACGTTCACACTGAGCCAACTGGCTAGGCCTTCGCCGCCGCCTTCTTGGCTGGAGCCTTCTTTGCAGCGGCCTTCTTGGCGGGAGCCTTCTTCGCCGGGGCCTTCTTTGCAGGGGCCTTCTTTGCAGCCTTCTTGGCGCGCTTCTTCGGCGGGCCCGCGGCACGACGCTCCGCCAACAATTCTGAGGCCCGCTCCAGCGTGATCTTCTCGGGGTCGTCGGCCCGGCGAAGTGATGCGTTCGTCTCACCGTCAGTCACGTACGGCCCAAAGCGACCATCTTTGAGGGTGATCATTGCTTTGGTCGCGGGGTCCTCGCCGATCTCCTTGCCGGGTGCGGCAGCTTGGCGGCCGCGCGGTTTGGGCTGAGCCAACAACGCAAGCGCGCCGGGCAGATCTATCGTCAAGATGCTCGGCTCGTCAGGCAACGAACGTGACTCTTTGTTCCACGTGACGTAAGGGCCGTAGCGACCATTGCGAGCGATGACATCTTCGTTGTCATCGGGATGTTGCCCGACGACACGGGGAATTGAAAGCAGCGCGAGCGCATCCTCCAAGTTGACCGTATCCAGGCTCATGTCCTTGAACAGGCTTGCCGTTCGAGGCTTGACCTTGGACTTCGCGGTCTTCTTCTTTGGCTTGGCATCAGGGTCGACCTGCGCCGGTGGTTCCTCTTCCGGAAGGAGTTCGGTGACGTAGGGACCGTAACGACCTGACTTGGCGACGATCATGTTCCCGCTAACCGGATCGACGCCGAGTTCGCGATCACCCGACGGTTGGGCGAGGAGTTCCTCGGCCTTTTCCGGTGTCAGCTCATCGGGTGCAAGATCCTCGGGGACGTTAGCCATCTGACCGTCTTTGTCCAAGTACGGGCCATAGCGTCCAACGCGCAGCACGATTCCCGAGTCGCCGACTGGGAATGAGGAGTTCTCACGAGCATCGATATCACCGAAGTGCTCGACGAGGGACTTCACGCCAGGGAAGCCTTCGCCGACGAGTTCAGATCCGCCGAGGTAGAAGTCAGTCAGCACTTGCAAGCGAGACTCGTCGCCGGAGGCAACGGTGTCGAGGACTTCCTCCATCGTGGCGGTGAAGGCATAGTCGACCAATCCAGAGAAGTGCTCCTCCAAGAGTCGGACGACAGCAAATGCCAGCCAGCTGGGAACCAACGCGCTACCACGCTTGGTGACATAGCCGCGATCGACGAGCACGCCCATGATGGAGGCGTAGGTGCTTGGGCGTCCGATGCCACGTTCTTCCAAGTCCTTAACCAGGCTGGCTTCTGTGTATCGCGCGGGCGGCTTGGTGGCGTGACCCTCGGCGCTCAGGTCCGCCAGAACTGCCGAGTCTCCTTGCGCCAATGCGGGCAGGCGGACTTCCTTCTTCCCCTTTTCACCCTCGCTTGGATCTTCGTCGTCGCCTTCTTCGTAGGCGGCAAGAAAACCGGGGAAGGTGATGACGGTTCCACTCGCTGAGAACTCAACCTTACGGTTGTCAGAGGTATCGGCGGCAAGCTTGATGGTGGTCGTCGCGACCTTGGCATCTGCCATCTGGGAAGCGACGGTTCGCTTCCAGATCAAGTCGTAGAGCGCGAAGTCGTCTCCAGTGAGCTGGCCCGCGACCTCCGCCGGCGTCCGGAAGACATCCCCGGATGGACGAATCGCCTCGTGCGCTTCCTGGGCGTTCTTGACCTTGCGCTCGTACCGGCGCGGAGCAGGGGAGACGTGATCGGCGCCGTAGAGGTCTGCGGCTTGGGCACGGGCAGCGTTGATCGCGGAGTCCGACAACGTCGTTGAGTCGGTTCGCATATACGTAATGAAGCCTCGTTCGTAGAGGCCTTGCGCAACGCGCATCGTGCGCTGCGCACCCCAGCGCAGTTTGTTCGAGGCCTCGCGCTGCAGCGTCGAGGTCATGAAGGGGGCCGCAGGTTTGCGGGTTCCCGGCCGGTTGTCGACCGAGGACACCGTGAGTCCAGCGCCGGTGAGTGAGTCGACGAGAGTCTGCGCCTGCGTCAGATTTAATCGAACAACGTCTGGCTTCTTGAGTTCGCCGCTGGCATCGAAGTCGTTGCCCTGCGCCACCTTCTTGCCGTCGATCGACACAAGTCGCGCGGTAAATGTGCCCGGATCGACCGTCGCTTCAAGGTCCCAGTATTCGGCGGACGTATGCGCGATCCGCGCCCGTTCACGGTCCACAACGAGGCGCAGTGCGACGGACTGAACTCGTCCGGCGGAAAGGCCCTGCATGACCTTCTTCCACAACACCGGCGAAACCTCGAAGCCGTAGAGGCGATCGAGCAGGCGACGCGCTTCTTGGGCATCAACGAGGGATCGATTGAGTTCGCGGGTTTCCTGCGCAGCGCGCTGGATCGCGTCCTTTGTGATCTCGTGGAACACCATGCGGCGAACTGGCACCTTGGGCTTGAGAACTTCAAGGAGGTGCCAGGCGATCGCCTCACCCTCGCGGTCCTCATCTGTGGCGAGCAGGAGTTCATCGGCGGACTCGAGCTTCTTCTTCAGCTCAGCGACTTTCGCCTTCTTCGACGGATGGATGACGTAGATCGGAGTGAAATCGTTGTCGACGTCAATCGCCATGCGTGCCCACGGCAGACCCTTGTACTTTGCGGGAATTTCAGCAGCGCTATTGGGCAAGTCCCGGATATGGCCAACACTGGAATCAACATCGAATCCTGGACCCAAGTAGCCCTGAATCGTCTTCGCCTTGGCGGGTGATTCAACAATCACAAGCCGCCGAACGGCACCCTGACTGGGCACTTTGGGTGCTCCTTCACATCGCTTCTTACTGACATCTGCAGCCGCCACCATAGCCCGCCGCGCCAATTCACTGTAGCCCGTCGCCCTGCTTCCCCCGGCTTCGCGAGGCCTGGCCCCCAACATTGTGAAGGCTTTCCGTCGCTGGAAGGCAGGTAACCGCCACAATGCTGGGCGGGGGCACCCGGAACGGCGCTAGGCCCCGACGACGGTGCGTGTCGGGGCCTAGCGCTTAGTGATGTTGCGAGCGTTGACGACTACTTCTCGTCGCGGATCGCGTCGACGGGGACGCCCTCGTCTTCAGCAGTTTCTTGCACTGCCTCATCGAGCTTTGCTTCATCGCCAGCTGATGGTCCGTGGCCATCGGCTTCCTTGATGTCATCCGAGATGTCATCGGCAGATACCGCGATCGGACGACGCTTGCTGATGATGACTGCACCGACGACAATCGCGGTAGCGACTGCGGCGATAGCCAGGCGAAGTGCCGTCTGCTCCTCGAGGAACAAGGTGACAACTGCCGGGGCAATCAACAGTGCGACCAGGTTCATGACCTTGATCAACGGGTTGATGGACGGACCAGCGGTGTCCTTGAATGGGTCACCAACGGTGTCACCGATGACGGTGGCTTCGTGGGCCGGTGAGCCCTTCCCGCCATAGTTTCCGTCTTCGACGAACTTCTTGGAGTTGTCCCAAGCTCCACCAGAGTTCGACAGGAACACTGCCATCAGCAGACCAGTGGCGATGGTGCCTACGAGGTAGGAACCAAGCGCACCGATGCCGAGTGCGAAACCGACAGCGATTGGCGTCAGCACTGCGAGCAGACCTGGCGTTGCCAGTTCGCGCAGTGAGTCACGAGTCACGATGTCGACAACGCGTGCGTACTCAGGCTTCTCTTCGTAGGTCATGATTCCGGGATGCTCGCGGAACTGGCGACGCACCTCGAAGATCACAGCACCAGCAGCGCGGGACACGGCGTTGATCGCCAGACCCGAGAACAGGAACACGACCGCTGCACCAATCAACAGACCAACCAAGTTGCGTGGGTTGGCGACGTCGAGGATGCCGAGGTACTGAGTGCCGCTGACGAATCCGAGGCCTTCAAGTACCCGTGGTGTGGATTCCTGAACGCTGGCAACTGCTTCGCCAACTGCATCACGGAACGATCCGAACAGTGCTGTCGCAGCCAGAACCGCGGTCGCGATTGCGATGCCCTTAGTGATCGCCTTCGTGGTGTTACCGACGGCATCGAGATTCGTCAGAACCTGCGCACCCTCTTCGTCAACGTCACCGGACATTTCAGCAATGCCTTGCGCGTTGTCGGAGATCGGTCCGAACGTGTCCATCGCAACGATGACGCCGACGGTGGTCAACAGCCCGGTACCGGCAAGCGCGATCGCGAACAGGCTGAGCACGAGCGATCCACCGCCGAGCAGGAACGCGCCGTAGACGGCAGCCGCGATCACGAGTGCGGAGTAGACGGCGGATTCCAGACCGAGCGAGATACCCGCAAGGATCACAGTGGCCGGACCAGTCAGCGAGGACTGGGCCACATCGTCAACTGGCTTGCGGTTGGTCTCGGTGAAGTAACCGGTCAGAACCTGCATCGCGGCAGCGAGCAGGATACCGATCAGCACCGAACCGATCATCAGCCAGCGCGGGTTGAACGAGGTCAGCTGAGTGATCTCGATGCCCAGGCGAGAAACATCTATGCCCTTGAGATCGATGATCCGGGTCGGCAGCAGCACAAACGCTGCAATGACAACCAGAACGGCCGAGATGATCGCCGAGATGAAGAATCCACGGTTGATCGCGGTCATGCCCGAACGGTCGCCCTTGCGAGGTGCGACGGTGAAGATACCGAGGATCGCCGTCACAACACCGATAGCAGGAATGATCAGTGGGATAACAAGACCGAGGTCACCGAAGGCAACCTTTCCGAGGATCAACGCGGCGACCAAGGTCACGGCGTAGGACTCGAAGAGGTCGGCAGCCATACCGGCACAGTCACCGACGTTGTCTCCAACGTTGTCAGCAATCGTCGCTGCGTTGCGGGGGTCGTCCTCAGGAATTCCCTGCTCGACCTTTCCGACGAGGTCGGCGCCGACGTCAGCAGCCTTGGTGAAGATACCGCCACCAACACGCATGAACATGGCGAGCAGTGCGGCACCGAAACCGAATCCTTCAAGGACAGTTGGTGCGTCGCCCTTGTAGATGATGACAACCAGCGAAGCACCGAGCAGCCCGAGGCCGACGGTGAACATGCCCGCCACCCCGCCGGAACGGAAGGCGATCTTCATGGCGTGCTGTTCGCCAGTTTCCTGGGCTGCAGCGGCAACGCGAACGTTGGCGCGAACTGCCAGCCACATGCCCACGTAACCCGTGACGCCCGAGAAGACAGCTCCAACAACGAAGAACAGCGAACGGCCGATTTTCTCGCTCGTCGTTTCAGCTGGGAGTAGGAAGAGGATGAAGAAGACAATGACGGCAAAGATGCTCAAAGTCTTGAACTGACGGGTCAGGTATGCGGAGGCGCCTTCTTGAACGGCACCCGCGATTTCCTGCATTTTTTCGGTACCTTGGTCGGCGGCGAGAACGCCTCGAACCAAGACCAGCGCCACTACCAACGCTAGTAAGGCAATTAGTGCAACTACAACCGCGTAGGTGAAGTTGGCGCCTTCTAGCGAGACAGTGACGTCGGCAGCAGCAAGAACTGCAGACATGCGGTCTCCTTGTCACGGATTATGGCGGGACGAGCCACCCAAAAGCGATAGCTCCACAATCTGTGCGGAGCCCCCCGGCCCAAACCAATCGGGTCCGACTCAATAGTCGGCAGATCGGCGCGAGTGTACGTCGAATGGCCTAACCGAGTTGCGACCGCCCCCACTGCCGTGTAAGGGGAATCGGTATGGGCTCAGCCCAATTCAGGACGAGCTAATGCTGGGCCTTCGATGGGCCACGTCATTTCTACGACCGTCCCCGGACCAGCGGCCTCAACGGCACTCTCTGGAGCGAGCGACGAGATCAACGCCAGTGCCATGGATTCATCGGTATCCGGCGAGGTGCTTGATGAGGGAATCTGGTCGAATACGCGGACGCTGAATCGATCTGGGAAGTCAGTGAGCTCAATTCGAATGTCGGCGGCGAGGTCAGTGTCCTGGTGCTTGATGACAGCCAGCGCACACGCTTCGCCTACTGCGAGGCGGACTTCGTCTAACACGTCCTCATCGACTCCGCAGCGCCGCGCCGCTGCACCGGCAACAAGGCGAGCAAGCCTGACCTGGTCAGGCGTGGGCGGAATTTGAAGCGAGGCAGTCCCCACGTCAGCCCGCCACAGCCTCATCGACAGTTCCGTGCAGACCGATCGCCGTGTCGAGACCGGTAATCCTGAAGACCTTGCTGATCCGGTCAGTCGCCGTGACAACAGAGAGTGATCCGCCGTGTTCGCGAACTCGCTTGAGCGCTTTGACGAGCACTCCAAGTCCCGTTGAGTCGAGGAATTCGACGTTCGAGAGATCGACCACGAGCTGGTAGCTACCGGCCTCCACGAGTCCAGACAACTGCTCGTCCAACTGGGGCGCGGTGTAGACATCAACTTCGCCGCTTACCTCGACAATTGAATACCCGTCGGTTTCCCGGGTTACCAAGGTGATTTCCACGTTCTTCCCCTCATTGGATCTGCTGTGCACTGCGGAGCCCACTGTTTCACAACTCATTGCCCTGATGAAGGTTTATGCCGCCGACTCACGTTGGCCCGCACGGGCGTTCACCACGATGAGAGGCGGGTGCTTGCCGGCGGCCCGAGCAACCTGCGCCAAAATCCCTCGCGCTTGCCCATCCACTGCGACTTCCGCGTCAACGCCGTCGATCCGGCACCTGCGTAAGCGGGCATCGTTCGCCTTCGCGACTTCCGCGGCGACATGACAACCATCTCCCGCCCAGGGCCGCCCAGCGGCTGCCAACGCAGCAAGGTCGGCCGCAGCCGAGACTCGTGCACGGGTCGACGCGAATTCGGTTAACGCAAGACCCACGATCGCGAGCAGCAAGCAGAACATCACCGCGCCCAACGACAGCACTGTCGCCGNNNNTGGCCAACTCATGACGGCTCAACCTCGGCGACGGACTGGGACTCCACACTCAACATCCGGGCTCCTACTAGTGGCATTCGCACGTCTGCCCTGACCTGAACCGACACTCGCCGTGAACCCCCGCGGTGAACGCTCACCTTGGCTCCGGGCAATGCATCCCGGGCAACCGACTTCACCTCGCCCACCGAGTCCCCACGAGCTGCCGCCCGAGCTCCCGCACGGGCGGCCTCCTGCGTTCGCACGTGCGCGATGCCAACTCCGATTGCGAACAACACCATCGCGAGCACCACGGCAAGGGAAAGCATGCCAATGGCGAGTTCAGCGGTCACCATCCCCCGCTCGCTCCTGCGGAGGTGGGGATCGAGGCTCACGCCCCGATCCCCGACCCGCACAGTTACCCCACCCACGAGAAGGCCCGTTGCACCACGCCCCACAAGAGGTCCTGAACCTCCGGGCTCGTCAACAACTTGAGCAGCAATCCCCCAAAGCCGGCAGCTGCCACAGTGCCGACTGCGTACTCAGCAGTCGACATTCCGTTCTCGTTCTCCATCACCCGTGCGAGCTGGTTTGTCATCCGTCCTCCATCACTAACTGCGGCGCCCGCCGCGAGAGACGGTGGCCTTGCGACCCCCGGTGGCCGCGATTACGGCCACGTCGCAAGGTTTCCGTTTTTCGTTGTGGTGCCTGAGCCGCAGTGAGTGGAGTTGGGGACAACTAGCCGGGAGAAGCGCCTGTGGAAAGTCAACCTGAGATTCCGGCCATGACCAGGCTTGCGATGAGCGGCACCACTCCGAGCAACATGAACGCGGGTAGGAAGCAGAGCCCGAGTGGTCCGACCGCCTTGACGCCAACGGTCTTGGCCGCTTGATCGAGTTGCGCACGACGGATCATGCGAAGGTCATCGGCAACGCGTAGTAACACAGCCGTGAGTGGGGCGCCGGTATCCGCAGACCGCAGAATCGCCCGCGCGATTGGAGCCAACGACGGTTCATCGTGCAGCGGTTTCCATACGCGCGCGGGACTTGCTCCCAGATTGAACTGCACCACACATTGATTGAGCAGGTCGGACACCGGGCCACCAACGGCTTCCGCCGTCGCGCGCGTCGCTGCAGCTGTGGACGCACCGGAGGCGAGACAGGCAGCCATCAAGTCAGCCACTGTTGGAGCTGCAATCTCCAGTGCCAGGCGGTGCGTGCGGCTCTTCCGTGATTCGAGCCGACCTAGCAGGAGTGGGCCAACCGCAATGATCGCCGTGCCCACGCCGATCCCCAGCAGGCCCCCGAGCAGGAGCGCCGCGACCATTCCACATAGGACACAACTGAAGAACGCCAATCGTGGTCTCGCTTGGGCCACGGATTCGTCGGATTCATCGCTTCCAGAAGGTGCGCGAGACGATTGGTCACGTGACGCGCGTCGGGTCGCGATCAGATCCAACCGAAGCTTGCTCGGTCGCGGTCGGAACATGAGGAAGCCTGCACCGCTCAACAGCACGGCCACCAGGACGGCCATGCCGTTCATATCGAGCTCTCAACAGCATTCGTCAACCGAGAAATCCACCACAGCCCAAGAAACTCCAGGCCGATGCCAAAGGCTAGGACCAGCCAACCCCAGAACGAACCGACGAGCCATGCAATCGGTGAGGCGCCTAGCCCGCTGCCGAGGATGACTCCAACAACCGGCAACCCGGCAAGTACCTTGGCCGTGGCCCGCGGGCCCGCAAGCTGAGCAGTGACCTCAGCGCGTGCCTGCTGCGTCGCCGTCTCTGCGATTGCCAAGCGGTCAGCGGCCTGTGCAAGCCCGGCACCGCTTCCTTCGGCCACTCGCCACAGCGCGGCGAGTGACTGCAGAATCGGGAGATCGAGACGTTCTGCCTCAGAACGCAGCACGCGCGGAACGTCGCCGCCCAACTGAGCTACTGAGACCGCGCGTGAAGCCAAGGGAATCGGGCAAGAGCGTTGTGCGCGCGTGAATGCCTGGCGCACCGGCTGACCCGCGCGCAACTCCGCAGCGAACGCCGCAACCAGCTCGATCGCCGCCGCCCGGGCATCCTCTTTGGATCGTCGTCGACGCACGTAGCGTTTGATCAGCCTCATCAGCTCGGCGAGCAGTGCCCCCGGTGTTCTCGACGCAACTGATTCCGTCGACTGCTGTCGTCCGCGCGAGTATCCGATCGGGCGACGAATCGGAACCGGGGCCAACAAATAGCCGGCAAACGACAGCAGGCACGCGATGAGCAACACGGTCATTGGATACCTGCCGGGATCCGCTCGTCACCCGGGTCAATTCCAAGCCGGGCTGCCAGCTGCTTGCCATGGGAGCCCAGTTCGACCCCGTGGTCGAAAAAGGTCACGGCGGGTGACGAAGCGACAAGCCCGTCGCGCCCACGGTGGAGGGCGTGAATACCTGATACCCGCCGACGGCCATCACGATCTCGCTCAATGTGAATGACTGCGTCAAGGCCCGCGGCGACCTGAGAATGCAGTGCCTCCCGGCCAAGCCCTGCCGCCAAAGCCAGCGCCTCAAGCCGAGCGGGAACTCCGCTGGCCGAGTTCGCATGCACCGTTCCGCAACCTCCCTCGTGGCCGGTGTTGAGCGCCGCCAGGAGGTCGACGACTTCTGCCCCGCGCACCTCACCCACCACCAGTCGGTCTGGGCGCATGCGAAGCGCCTGGCGGACCAGGTCACGCATGCTCACATGCCCTGAACCCTCAACGTTCGCTGGTCTGACCTCGAGGCGAACAACGTGTTCGTGGTCGGGATCAAGCTCGCCAGAATCCTCGACGATCAGGACACGTTCCGTCGACGGTGCTAGCGACAGCAGGGCCGACAACAACGTCGTCTTGCCGCTTCCCGTGCCTCCGCTGACGAGGAACGCCGCGCGTGACTCAATCAATGCCGCAAGCCACGGGGCACCCGCTGTGGGAATGGCACCGAGACTGACAAGGTCGGCGAGGGCGAACGCACGTTGGCGCGGAATCCGTAGCGAGATGCAGGTGCCACGCGGTGCGACTGGAGGCAGCACCGCGTGGAGGCGCGATCCATCGGGAAGGCGAGCGTCCACATAGGGCGTCGCCTCATCCAAACGTCGGTTTGCACTCGAGGCCAACCGCTGCGCCAGCCGCCGCACTGAAGACTCATCGCGGAAGCTGATGGCCGACCGTTCAAGTCCGGCGCCTCGATCTATCCACACGGAGTCGGGTCCATTTACCAATACGTCGGTGACCCGCTCCTGCCTCAGCAGGGCCTCAAGCGGGCCGGCACCTGCGAGTTCACTACGCAAAGCGATCACGACATCGAGCACTGCTGTGTCGCCGAGGACTTCACCCTCCGCGGACAGCGCAGCCGCCACGCGCGACGGGGTCGGTTGGTCACCGGAGGCGGCGAGCCGATCACGAACCCTGTCGACCAACGACTCCGGAACAACCGACCCGGTCCGCGTGGACACCGCTGTTTCCGTGTGGCCTTCCCTCATGACGACGCGGGCGAGGTCGTGGCTGCCAGCTCGATGCGTCGCAGGACCGCCTGACTGGATTGACGCAGACCCCCGCGAGACCCGACCGATGGCAAACCTCGCTCAAGGCGCCTGGCGACGCCCGGATCCGCGGCCGAATCCGAAACCAACGGCAAACCCAGCGCCTCACAGACATCGGACGACGAAAGGCCACCGGGACTCGGGCCGCGAGTTGCCACCTCCACCCGGGGACCATCCAGGAGCGGCGACTCGAGCACCCTAGATGCCGCCGCTACCGCCACACTCGTCTTCGGGACCACGATGGTGATGAGGTCGCAACGGCAGATGGCCTCGGCAGCAAGTTCGCCCAACTGACGCGGTAGGTCTACGACCACCAGATCGCAGCCACGGGTGAGGGCATCGATGGCCGCTCCGGCAGCGCCTTTCATCGAACCTTTAATCGGAGTTCCTGCCCACCCGAGGACTCGAACCCCGGCAGCAACTGGCAGCGAGTTGCGCAATGCATCAGGTCTCAACCTGCCGCGAGTGTTTGTCAGCTCATTCCACGTCAATCCCGTTGGGCGGTCTTCGCCGAGGAGCAGTTCGAGTCCAGCACCCAGCGGGTCCAGATCAACGGCGGTCACGTCGAGACCTCGGTGCTCGGCGCTGGCGCTAACGGCGGCGCTCAACGAACTTGCGCCCGCGCCACCACAGGCCCCGATGAAGCCGACAACCGGCGCCACCTTGCGATGTTCCAAACCGATGGCAGCGAATCGGTCGACGAGCCAAGCTTCGGCCTCTGGCAGAACCGTGACCTGATCCGCTCCAAGTTGAGCGGCCAACTGCCACGGTGACGGCTCACCGTGATGAGTCTTAGTCGCCAACACCACGCAGTCACGGCGTGGGACGAAGCCGTCAGTCATTTGTTCGGCAATATCGGGCCCAACAACGACTAGCGCATGCCTTGCCCAGCGACTTCGCACGGCCGCCGCAGTGGTGGCTACCGCTGGCTCCACTCCAGCCGCCGCTGCGAGGCGCAACACGTCGTCAAGCAATTCAAGATCATCAGTCGCGAGCAGCGGTCGCATATCCAATGTTGTCGGCATGATTCGACTTTCGCCGATCTCCGTCGCCTACCGCGCCGCTGCGCTAACAGCCTGTGGATAACTCGCACCGGATTCAACCTGGGGAAATGTTCTTCGCGAATCAGCACCCGGAACTTCACGAACCAACGTCACTGTGCGCGGCCCACCGCAGTTCCGAGAACGAGGAAGGCCCCCGCTGGGGGGAGCGGGGGCCTTCAAAACCGACGTGGGGGGACGTCGGTTGTGGTCGGTACGTGACCGAGCGGTGCCAGTATGTACCCATCCCCTCACGTTGTGCAACGTAATCGGCCGATCGGCTAATGGGCGAGTCGCACTATTAGCGTCTGGTTTTAGAAACTATGGCTGCGGGGCAGAACTACCAGGCGCCTAACCGGCACTACTGACGACCAAAATCGCAACCATCAGTGAGCACCAGGGAGAGCGGGACATGACCAAAGCGGCGGCATTCTTCGATCTTGATAAGACGCTGCTGGCAAAGTCGAGCACGCTCGCTTATGCCAAGCCGCTCTACCAAAGTGGCATGTTGACTCGGCAGGACCTGATGCGTAGCGCATACGGCCAGTTCGTCTACCTCGTTGCCGGAGCTAACGAACAGCAGATGGACCAGATGCGTGTCTACATGTCTGAACTGGTCAAGGGGTGGGATGTCGAACACGTTAAGGTGATCGCTGCCGAGGGCCTGTCGACGGTGATCGAACCCATCGTCTACGCGGAGGCCCTGACGCTCTTCGATGAACACCATGCGGCTGGGCGTGACGTCATAGTCATCTCCTCGTCGGGGACCGAGATCATCGAACCGATCTGTGCATTACTCGGCGCCGATAAAGCCATCGGGAGCCAGGTCGCAATCGAGGATGGCAAGTACACCGGCGAGATACTTTTCTACGCCTACGGTGAGGGAAAGGCGGATGCGATCCGCCTTTTGGCCGCCGATGAGGGATACGACCTCTCCGCGAGCTACGCCTACTCAGATTCGTTGACAGATCTACCAATGCTTGAAGCTGTAGGTAATCCAGTCGCAACAAATCCCGACAAGGAATTGCGCGCGGTTGCCCGGGATCGTGTGTGGCCGGTGCTCGACTTTCGCAAACCCGTTGCGATGGCATCCAAGGAAGCTCACGCGCGCAACCGCGCCG
>DMNR01000117.1 GCA_003452655.1 Actinomycetota bacterium
CTGCTCCTCGAGTTGCTGCGCGAATTCCAAGCCGGCCAGCCGCCGGGCGGCCCCGGCCGGATGGAGCCAAGAGGCATCGAGCGCTTCGATCGTCGTGTCACCGCAGGCCAGTTCGCCGATGTCGTTCGTACCGCAATCCAGTCGCGAACCCGTAGCACCTAGCCCTGATCGTTCACGAGTCTGAGGTGGGCCGAGTCGCGTGTCCGCGTTGCGGCTCTCCTGGCCTGCTCTTCTTGGTGTTGCGAAGCAGCAAGAACGCCGATCAGGAGGTGGTGTCGCAGCGGTTCGTCGACGCAGCAGAGGGCGACGGCATCGTTCCGTTGGGTTGTCGCATCGCTGAGCGCCGCGTGCATGTCGCCGTCAAATCACCCGTTACACACTGACTACTGTGCTCATTCAAAGCGCCTTGGCGCCGACCGAAGGAGCATCGAAATGGCACCCCGTTACGTCCGTGTCGTCATCGACTCGATCGTCGTCCGCAGGCCGGACGATATGCGCCACGAGCCAGGCAAGTATGCCGAGTGGCGGGTCACCGTCGAATTGCCGGGGGGTACGCAACGAGCGATCGTCGACGACTTGGTCAAAGCAGGCAAGGTGTTTCCACTGTCCCTCCAGTCTGCGGTGATCGACCTGCAGGCCGACCCAGACGCGCGGATCAAGGTGTATGGCCGCGAGATCGACGATTCCTCCGCGAACGATGTCCTTCCCTGGGTTGATGCTCGTATCAGCACGCTGGCGGCCGGGGTGTTCACGCTCTCGCCTGTGTTGAGCCGTAGTTTCGAGTACGAACTGCGTGGATCACTTATCGACCTAGATCCCAGCCCGTGGCACGTTGTCAGCCCGACCGGGTTGGCCTACTACGGGTCGAGCGAAGACAACGGGGTTTGGTACTCGGGTCGGGCGATGGCCGCGGTAGCTTTCCATCCCGAACTTGCGGTGGTCGGTGCAGATAGTGGTGGGTTGTGGACCGTGCCGGTCGGCGGTGCGATCAGCCACAGCGACGAGTGGGAGGACCCCAACATCCGTTCCATCTTGCCGCATGACTTTCTTCAGGGCCGGATGCTCGTCGGGACGCAGTTCGGCCGGTTGTATGACGCTGGTGCGGTTGGCGCGGTTGGCGCGGCCACGGAGGTCTCGAGTAACCCAACTCGGCTCGAAGGCTTCGGTGGTTCGATCAACCAGCTGCACCTCGCAACGCTTCGTGGCGAACCCGTCTGGCTGATGGCGACAAGTAACGGCGTGTGGTGGAGCGACTCTGGGTTCAACTCCAACAGGTGGCGTCGCGCGATCGACGCCATGGGGCAGCCCTTCGCGGTTGCGGCGTTTTCGATCACCGCAATAGGGAACGATGCGAATCCGACCATTGTGGTCGGCCTCGAGTTCGGGCGAAACGGAAATCAGGTGGCGACCGCAAGGTTCACGCCACAGGGCCTCGTGTTCGACGCGGCTCCCATTGTGACGTCACCAGCACCGGGCAACACGCTCAACACATCGGTCTGTGCATCGCCACTCGGCTCGAACCCGCGCCTGTATCTCCTGTGTTTCGAGGACACCATAGCCGCCGAAGCCAGTGGGCTCTTCCGATCGGACAACCTTGGACAAACGTGGGTGCAGTGCGCGATGGCGACCGGCGATGCCGGCCTCGGGACGTTCCGGGAAGTAGCCGGGACCCGATCGGCCGGTGGCCTCTTTCGTCATGTGACGATCCACCCGACCGACCCCGACGTGGTGGCAGTTCCCGGGCTGAACAGTCAGGTTTCGGTCGACGGGGGCGCAAATTCGCTGACGCTGATAGGCGAGGGATTCCATGCAGATAGCCATGAGGTCCGACTTGCCAACCCCGACGACGACACGATGGTCATCGCCAGCGACGGCGGGGTGTTGATTGTCCAAGGGCTCGTCAGCATGACCGACTTCGCCCGCCAGAAGCCGGGTGAGGCTCGCGCTGCGGTTCGCCTGCTGCGTGGTGACTCCCGCCTGAACAGATTTCTCCCTACGTTGCAGCTGTCCGGGGTGCTCCCAGCGAGCTTCCTCGGAACCTTCGCGGCGTCGTCTGATGGCGCCGGGGACGGGGTGATCGCATTGGGGCTGCAGGACAATGGTCTCGTGCTGCGCTCCTTCTCGATGACCGGCGAGTGGCGTTACTTCGGAGGTGGTGACGGCACGATGGTGGCGACTACTCCGGGGGGAACGGCGCTGGGCGCATCGCAGGAAAGTGCCGATCCCCAACGACCCGATACCGGCGCCGTGGAAGCCGGCCGATTGGACAAAGGATTGTCGGCGGTGGGGGTGCCGAAGGTGCTCTTGGCCGGTACGACCGAGAAGCTACGACGTCAGATGGAGAACGACCTTGTGTTGGCGACGGCGCGCGGAGGCGGAAGGTTCGGTGGTGCCCCGGTGTACGCGGCCATGCGCAACCGGCCAGCGGTGCTGGGAGGCGCAGCTTCGGATGTGACGCTGCTGGAGTTGCAGGACTTGCCGAACGGCGGATACGAGTGGCGTCTGGTTCCCGCCCCGTGGCCGCCGCTCAGTGGGACCGTACGCTCGCTGTCCATCGATGATGGTGCGTACATCGCGCTCGGTACGGACCAAGGTGAGATCGCGATTCTCGAGGTGGCCACGATGTCGGTGAGGGTGCCACGCCTCACAGTGGGTGCTGGCCCGGCACCCACGGCTGCGATCCAGAGTCTCGACGTTGTCGATAGTCGCGGGGTCTACGCAGTCACCGCTGGGAGCGAACTGTGGTTCATCCCGTTCGTCGGCGCACCTCGGCAGATCCAGACCTGGACGATGACCAACGCCGTGCGGCTCAACACCGTGCTTCCGCCTGTGGCGGTCGCTGCACTGCGGTCACATCCGCTCGGCTTGGCAGTCGCGAACGAACGGGACGTCGTTATCAGCCTCGACGACGGCCTGACATGGCGCGCCGCTTCCAATGGACTTCCTTCGAACCCGCACATCAATGGCATCAAGTCAGCCGACATGGGCGACGAGGAATACTTGATCTTGTCGACGTGGGGACGATCGTTGTGGAACGCACGGGTCAGTCAGCTCCTCGATCCGGCGCCAGTCACCTGAACGATGCCGACGCTCTGGGTTGCGGTCGTCGCCTTCGGGTCGCTGCTACTGTCCTCGGTGGCGGGGTACGGCGGCAGCTTGATGCTCGTGCCGGTGCTTGCTGCAACACTCGGGCCGAAGGAGGGCATCGCCCTTGCTTCCTTGATGCTGGCAGTGAACAACGTCTGCAAGGTGGTCGCATACCGAGACTCGCTCGGGTTGCGCAAGGGGTGGGTGCTGTTGCCCGTCAGCTTCGCCGGTGCGCTGCTGGGCGGATTGCTGCTTGTTGAACTCCCTCGCACGGCAGTGGTGTGGGCTCTGGTGGTGGTGACCGCTGCGAGCCTGACGATCGAGCTCGTCGGTCCCGCGTCGTTGGTTCGGCAACAGCCACGGATGGCCGTGCCGCTGTTGGGCGCGTCAGCGGTGCTGTCCGGGGTTTCCGGCTCCTCGGGGCCGCTCAAGGGGATTGCTATCCGGTCTTTGCGGCTCGGGCGCATGGAACATGTCGGACTGGCGAGTTCCGTCTCGCTCGTCGCCGATGTGACCAAGACTGAAATCTTCCGGCGTTCCGGATTCCTCGCAGGGGCAGACCTTTCGATTCTGCTGGTCTGCGTCCCGGCGATGCCAATCGCTGCACTCGTGGGTCGTCGTGTGAATCTGTACGTCGGCGAGTCGGTGTTTCGCGTCGTCTTCTGGCTGGTGGTGTCGGCCTACTTGGCTCGGGTCGTCATCGGCTGGGGAGAAAACTGGGAGCCCAGGGGCTCAACCACCCGCTCATGCGGGGGACCCCCCCCTTCCCCTGCC
>DMNR01000435.1:0-556 GCA_003452655.1 Actinomycetota bacterium
TGGGTACTTCGCCCGCAGACATTCATCATCGCCGGCTTCAGTTTCGTCGTGTCGGTGCAGCTCATCTCGCTCGGCCTCCTGGCCGCGCAGTCGAAGCGGTACTTCGAAGAGCTGTACTACGCGGCCACGCGTCACGCCCGACGCTGAACTGCGTCGCTCTGCAACGCAGGTGTCTCGCTGATGACATGGCGTGGCGTCGCAACGAGCGCAACCGGATCGGGTAGACCGCGTCCAACGGCTGCGACTGCCACGCGCGCAGCTCTGGGAGCACTGCTGATCACGCTCAGGTGAGTTTCCTCAGAGCTGCTCGGCAGGTTCCAGTCATCGTCGCTACGCCTGAACTAATGAGTCTCGATCATTGGGCTTGCGGTGAGTGAGCAGAATGGTTCCGAGCCGCTGGTCAGGTCAGCGCTCTCCTTGGACAGGGCTTTGAGCTCTACGTCTACATCGTGCGCCTGGCTGGTTGGTGAGGTTGGCCGTGATGGCTGGTGGGATGACGTGCTTCGAGCACTGTGAACCGCCCCGGGATCGGTGACTGCTCTTGTGTGCCCTGGGT
>DMNR01000435.1:759-1378 GCA_003452655.1 Actinomycetota bacterium
ATCGCGGGCGGCGGTTTCGGCGTGGCGGCGCTCGTACTCGATCGGGCTGAGCATCCCGATCGATGAGTGTCGTCGTTGCCGGTTGTGGAAGATCTCAAGGTACTCGAAGATGGCGTTGGCCAACTCGAGGCGGGTGTTCCACCGTTTGCGGTTCAGTAGCTCGACTTGCATCCGCGCCCAGAACGATTCCATTTGGCCGTTGTCGTAGCAGTCGCCGATCGATCCCATTGATGGCACGAGCCCGGAGTCGAGAGCGCGGCGGGTGAACGCCCACGACGTGTTACTGGGTGCCGTGGTCGCTGTGGATCACGACGCCCTCGGCTTGGCGGTTCTCGATTGCCATGCCGAGTGCGTTGACGACCAGGCTCGCTGTCTGCGATGAGTCGATCGACCAGCCCACCACCCGCCTGGAGAACGCGTCGAGCACGACCGCGCAGTAGACCTTGCCCTCGCGGGTGCGGTGCTCGGTGATGTCGGTCAGCCACAACCTGTTCGGTTCGCTGCGGGCGAAGTCCCGGTTGACGAGATCCGACGCGGTCGGCGTGTTCGGGATCTTGCGATACCTCGGGCGCCCTGGCAGGCCAGCGATCCCAAGGCGGCGCATCACCAGCTCGACGGT
>DMNR01000435.1:1521-7251 GCA_003452655.1 Actinomycetota bacterium
GCGCGATTCCAGGGTCAGACCAGATTCACACATCCGTCGCGTACCCGGACCAACAAACGAACCAGACGATGATCCCGGGTGCTTCACCCGAGGAACTGCATCCAGCTATCGCCCTTTGGGCCAGGTGGCCGGCGCAGCATGCGGTTGGCGCCGATCGCAGCGATCCAATCGAGGACGGACATCACCAAGCGCTTCGGCGTCGATCGCAAGGAAACGCGAACGGGTCCGACGTGGCGGAAACGTCTCGTGAGGTACTCGGTGGGAACCATCCAGAGCTTCGACTCGACCCGTGACCTGACCAGATCCCGCAACCACCTCGGCGACTCGGCCTCGAACGATCTCATCACCTGCCCGGCATCGGTGCCAGGCACGACACGGCTCCACAGCAGGTCGTAGATGAGGAGGTTCACAGCGCTAGCGGCCAGCAGGCGACGTTCGTGCCGATACCACCCCCGCAACGTCGGCTCTGGTTCGAAGTAGTGAAAGATACCGGGATCCGCCGCCACGCGACCCAGATCGTCGCTGTCGCGGACACCGGTGAAGAGGTTCGTCACCATCATCGCACGACAGAACCCGTCTTCGACCGGCAAGCCCAGAGGAAGCCGAAACCGCCGCACGGCTTCGCTCCGCGCCGCCCAGAGCTGACCGCAGATCGAACTCCCAGCGTCATATGTCGCTGGACCACGCGCAGCCAGGCGAGCGAAGAGTCCTCCTTCTAGATCAACACGCTTGATCGGAGCACTCACCGAGCAGTGCGCGTGGGGCCGATCGCGCAAGAGCTGGACGAGGTCGAGAATGCTCCGGTCGCGGGCGAACTCGATATCCGAGTCCAGAAAGATCAGCACCTCGCTCTCCTTCGGCGAGAGCTCATGGACAAACTGATTCCAGGTTCCCGACTTTCCGATGGACGGGAGATCGACGACGCTGGATCCGACCAGCCTGGGGTCGATGCCCGCCAGAGCCTGGCGGGCGATTTCGACCGTACGATCGACACAGCCGTTCCCGAGGATAACCACATCGACATTCAATCCCGTGAAGTCCTGCTGGGCCAGCCGAGCAATCATCGACGCGATCTTCCGCTCCTCGTTGTGTGCGAACATTCCGATCGTCACTCGCGGGGCGTTGGGGCCACTCAGTGCTTCACGCCCATTCGCATCCGACATCAATATTGACCCTCGTTCCACCGCTGAAGGGACAAGATACCAGCCGGCCCTACTGCCGACACGGGCAAGGGTAAGTCCAAGTCTGGCGCATCCTGTGCGAGATGCTCCTACCTTCTGCCAGAGCGCAATTTCACTCATGATCTGGTCTCGGGCCGAGCAACGATGCGGGATATGATCGCATGGGTGCGACGCCAGCGGCTCTTTGGACTTGAGTTCATCTGCGGTTCCGACGTCCGTACCGTCGGCGAGGCGTTGTTGCACGATGCACGCGCGCCGACGGGGCACTGGCGGTCGGTGGTCACCCCGAACGTCGATCACCTGGTCCGCTACAGTCGCCACCCTGCGGAGCGACGGGTTGCCGAATCGGCACACTTCGTGCTCGCCGATGGGATGCCGGTCGTCTGGGCGAGCACCTGGTTGCGGAGGCCGCTGGGCGACCGCATCGCGGGGAGCGATCTGTTCGCTTACCTGTGGCGGCGACTCATGGAGGAGCGACGCCCCATCCTCGTGATTGCAGGCAACGATGAAGTAGTCCGGCGACTGCGAGACGAGTACCCCGCTGCGGCGTTCATCGTGCCGCCGATCTTTCGCGTAGACGATGATGCAGCCGTCGACGCTCTCGTCTCGGAGATCCATGCCCGCATCAGCGCAGATCCAGTCGAATTCGTCATGATCGGCATGTCCATGCCGAAGCACCATCTGCTCGCGGCGCGGTTGTCCGCCCTTCCGACACCCGAGCAGGGCGGCCCCGTGCTGTTGCTTTTTGGAGCGTCGGCCGAACTCTACGTGGGGTTGCAACGTAGGGCGCCGGTCTGGATGCAACGGCACGGGCTCGAGTGGCTCTTCCGCCTGGTGCAGAACCCGCGCCAGATGGCGAAGCGCTACCTAGTCGACGATCTTGCGTTCCTGGGGATCGTCTGGAGGGAGCGTCGAAGGTCCTCCGGCTCCAACCGTCAGTGACGGTCTCGGACATCATGGTAGATTTCGATCCAACCATCAATGATCTGCGCCCAGTAGAAGCCTTTCTGGAACGCGAGTTCGTGGCCCGACTCAGCCATGGCATCAGCGAGTATTCCGTCACGAGCCAGCCTCTCCATCGCCTCCGCAAGCTGGTCCACGACATAGGTTTCGTTCTTGGGCTCGATGAGAACCCCGCACGTCGGGTCGACCAGGAGCCCTGGGCCACCCCAGTTGAGACAGATGACTGGGAGACCCATCGCCATCGCTTCTTGGACGACGATGCCGTTGGCCTCGGCAAGGCTGGGGAATACGAAGGCCCTGTACGGCGCGAGCACATCTGCCAGCTTGCGGTGATCTGCGACCCAGTCGAGGAAACGGACTCTGTCACCGACGCCGAGCTCGCCCACCAGCGTCTCCAACGCCGGTTTGTTGAATCCCTTGCCGATGATGTCGAGGGTCAACGGGGCGTCGCAGGCGGCGACGGCCTTGATGATGAGGTCCGTGCCCTTGTGCGGCACGAGACTGCCGTTGTGGACGAATCGAAAATTCTCGCCATGGTGCAGGTTGCGGGGGCGGTCGCGCAGCCGATCGGGGATGCCGCTGTCGATGGAGTCGACGAACTGCTCTGTCCGACACCCAGCGATCAGCAGCGAATCGTACGTGCGTTGGCCACCTGCGACCAGCAGCACCTCGGCGCGCCGCTTGCCCGGAAAGAACCACCTGTGCGTCGTTTGCAGCCAGCGCAAGGCGACGCGACGAAGTCGGTCATGGGAAGGCTCGCGCTCCTGGAACCCCGGCGGGTAGGTGATGTTCCCATTCAACGGCCCGATCACCGTTGGGGTCCGCACCGTGAAGACCGGGAGCACTGGGGAAACTGGGCCAGTGTGATGGATGACCGCGCCCGGGTGCTGCTTGACTATTCGTTTCGCGATCTTGGCAGCCAGGAACTCGAACACCACCGGTACGAAGAGCCGGCACGGCGGCACGGCCCAGAGAAACCGCTGGAAGGGGCCATTCTCGACGTACTCGACCTTCATCGACGGTGTCGTCGTAGAGAGCTCGTCCCGACACCGTGCATGAGTGATCTGCAGGACACTCAGACCACGCTGCGCCAGCTCGCGGTAGATCTGGTAGGATTTGATTGCTTCGCCGCCCATCTGCTCAGAGACGTTCGGTGCGATCAGAATTACCATCAAGTCGGCAGGCTGCGCCACATCTTCTCCTTCCGCTCCAAGAGTCAGGACGTTACCCCACATGCCTGTACCGTTCCAGCGCGGGGGTGAAGCGGGGCCCGACGACTTAATCCACTGAACCCCAGCGGCGGCAAGCCCGACACCCTGCGTCTCACCGACGAGGCCAATTAAAGAACTTGCGGTCGGCGCGCCGACCGGCCGTCGTGAGACTCTGGAGGACTGCCGCGTGTCGTTGACTTCGAAGGTCAGGTCGACAATCGCTAAACTGCGCTCGACCGAGTTGACGAGTGATGGGCTCTGGGGGCTCGGCTCGCAGGGCTTCTCACTCGCATCGGGCATCGTGGCATTCAGCCTCCTCGGACGCTCGCTTGGCTCGGCCGGGTATGGGGACTATTCGTCTCTCTACGCGATCACAGGGCCGCTCGGCAACCTCGTCTCGGGTGCGATCCCACTTGCTTTGATGCAACATGTGATCCGCGATCGCGAGCCTCTGTCCAGCTCCATCCGCTCCTGCTTGTCACTCAGTATCCTTATCGGCACGGCCCTGGCGATCGCTGGCGTGATTGTAGCCGGATACGTTGTCCCGACATTCCCCATCACGACTTCCGGAGCCATCCTGCTCCTCGAGTTCGTCGTTATGCCGGTTACATCGCTGTCGGCTGCGGCGATCCAGTCTGTCTCCGGGTACCGACGCTCGATCCAGGTCCGCCTCATCGCTCCCACCGTCCGCCTCATTCTCATTCTCATTCTCAGCGCTACGGGTCAGCTCACCGTCGCGAAACTGGGCGCGATCTACCTCGGGATTGCCATCCTTATGTCGTCAGCGACGTTGATAATGACCGCACGAAGCTACGAGTTCACGCCTCTGCCGGGGCCCATCGATCGGAGTCACATACGAACCAGTGTCCAGTACTCGCTCGGGATGACGGCAATCGCCGTCCAGAACGACGGCGACAAGGTGGTCATGTCGGCATACGGCTTCCGCGAGGAAACGGGGCTATACGCTGCCGGATACCGGATAGTTCAGTTGGGTCTGGTCCCGGTCGAGGTGCTTGTACAGGCGAGCCACAACCGGTTCCTGGAACATGAGGAAGGCCGCAAGGACCAGCACCTACATCGCTCGCTCGCGTTTGCGCGGGTCGTAGCTGTATACGGAACGGTGTTCACAATCATTGTGATCGCGATTGCGCCCTTGCTCCCCCATCTCGTCGGCGAGGAGTTCGAGGGATCGGTCGAAATGGTGCGCTGGCTGTCGCCCCTAGTCCTTCTGCGAGGACTGGCGCTGTTCCCTCTCAATGGCCTCTTGGGTCTCGGTCGAACGCTCTCACGCTCGATGCTCCTGGCCTCAACGGCGGTCATCAGCCTGGCGATGTACATCATGCTTGTTCCCAGCATGAGCTGGCGGGGCGCAGCGATCGGCACGACCGTAGGCGAGGCTCTACTCGCCCTTGGAGCATGGACTTGCCTGTTCTACTTCCAGCGTCGCGACAACGCTCGCATCGACGATGACGTCGCTCTCGCTCCGTCGGACACACACGACTTCGTGGCGGATCCAGGCATGAGTTCGGCAGATGGTTGGGCTCTCGGGGGTCCGCCTCTGGGTGAGCCCTCGGCGTAATCCTTGACCTGTTCAACCACCAACGCCTCCGCGGTGAGCAGCGACGACACCAGCTGCACCATTCGGCCAGATTCGAGACGGCCCATGACAGTCGAACCCCGACGATCCACGAGGCCGCAACCAACAGCCTGAGCGGCCACCAAACCCGCGTTGTCGGGGAGGGCGGAACCGCCATTCATGTGCCGTCGTGTAGACACAGGAACAGTCCCGCCTCAATCACTTCACAGCCCGCCTTGTCAGGGTCATCGATACCCACAGCAGCTAGATCTTCACGGATCATCGGCGAGTCCAAGCCTTGAATTGGAAGGTAGACGATCACGACGAATTTCTCCGGCAGTGTATTGATCTCTGGCGCAAGTGAGCTTCCGACTCCATTGTCAGGGTCCATCTCGATATACTCTCGGCGCTTTCCTTCATCCCCCATTGCAAAGATAAGAGCACCCTTCCCAAAGCGCGGGACCACCGTGAAGGGAAGACCCGGGTAGTCATTTTCCAATACCAGCGCAACCCGCTGCCAGTCCCGTCCTGGCCACTTTGATGAGGCGTACACAGTCGTCATCACTGCCATCACCGATATGGGTGCCACAAGTAGCATTGCTGTTCGCGCGGGGCGTTTGTCGAGCCATCGCAGAAGGAGGTCCACAAGGGGGAGCAGTACAACTGGATATGCCGCGCTCAGATATCGTGGATCAAAGACACTATACTTAATGTTGACTACTGAAATAGCGGCTACGGTCAGCAAGGCATGCAGCGTCCACAGAAGGATCGGTGAGGTGCGGCTTTGTCTGGCGACGAT